>JAQIDC010000037.1 GCA_027858235.1 Patescibacteria group bacterium
GCACATCGGCATTTACAGTTTTCCATCCATAACACCCGGATTGTTCAAAAGATCATAAACATTACCGTTGTGCACCAATTCCCATGCTCGCCAGTGAAAAACCATCTTCCTAATTTGGAGATAACGCGGATCGTCAGGTGCGATTTTAGTCAAAAAATCAAAATTAAGTGCGGGATCGTCACATAACAATTGAGAATCTAAAAATGAAGACTTCGTAGAAAAGTCTTTGTATAAACCTAAAGAGCTAAAAATGGTTGGATGGTTTTGTATTAACTTAAAAAGTTCTGCATTGATCACTGTTGAAAAATAAGAAGAATTCCTTCTAAGTGATATTAATTTACCACCAGAGATAAAAGGGACATTACAAGCTTCTGGATATATTTTTTTAAGAAATTCTAAGTATAAATTATGATTTTTTTGTTTATCGTACGGAATTGACATGCTTGAACTTATAAATTCTTTTGACATTCCGGGCAAAAATGGTCGTGTAAAATTAGAATATACTTGCAGAGGATTGATTGAAGTTCTATGTCTTCCTTTATTTTTTAGATAAAATTCACCAATCGAATTTTTATTATTATCATATTTACCGACTTCATCATCTAAGGCTTTTTGATAAAGTGAATACATTTCATCATAAATAGGCGCTTTAAAAATTTTTCTTAAAATAGCAAAAGAAGATTCGGGTGCCTTAGCAGCAACAAAAGATTTCAAATCAATCCCGTTGTGGTATGGCACGACCAATGAATATCCGGGGATAAACCCCTCCCAGCAGGCGCTGTGCTTATTACTTATAAAACTCAAAATAATTTTAGAAATGAATAAAAAAAGACTAGGCGTGTTTGCATCACTGCAGTTTAAAAAATCTAAATAATCTTTACTGGAGTAAAAATTGTTCGAGGGCGTTATTTTTTCACATTTGATACCAATATTTTTCACAATAGATGATGCCAACTTCCCATCTAAATCATCATATTCATCATCGTGTGCCAAAATTTGAGCATTAGGCTTTATTCCCATCGCTAATAAAGAAAACAGGATTAGACGAGAATCAAATCCGCCACTCATCAATAATGTGCTTTCGCCCGGAAAACTAGTATATTCAATCAAAGTTTCTTTAAATGAATCATGAATATTATCGATACTATATCTGTCAGTTGTTTGAGGAAAATCCCAATAAGTATTAACTGACTTACTATTGTTTTGAGTGTCATAAACAAAAATAGTTGCTGCTGGAAACCTTTTAATGCCTGCCAAGAGGGTACGGTCACCAATAAGATGTCCCCAAGTAAAGAAAGCCCCCCACCCTGCCAAATCTCTCTTTAACAGACCAAAAGCTTTAGTTTCACTGGCAATGCAGATATTATCATCAACATTTTTTACATAGAGTGGCTGCAATCCAAGAAAATCACTAACAATGACCAACTTTCTGTTGATTCGATCAAAGTAAACAGCATTAAAAGCACCATCAAACTCGGGCAGGAACCTGACCGCGGCGTGATAATCAGTTATTTTAAGAATATCTGGCCCATTGATTGGCTCGCCTGCCATAATAAGTAGATTTTCTTTTTGATCGCAAGAAATACCACCCAGCCAACCGACAAATCCGCCTTCAATCTTATATGTAAAAGAAGACATTCCGTTAAAGTTCTGACGCGATAACATTTGTTCAACATCAGAAAGGTTAGAACTTATGGCGATTTTTTTTACACTATTAATTGCATGTCTGGACAACATCTAATCACGCTCTAGATGAATTGCAGATTTTTTTAAATTCAAAATCCACTCAGAATATACGGCCAACGTGTAGATTCTTCTTAAATAATCCAAACCAGATCTATTCACAGTTCCATTTTGATATAAAATATTATATAGATCTTTTTCCATTTCTAGGCCAAGGACTTTTTGAATAGATTCCGACATATGCAAAAGACCTTTCAATAAGAATTCTCTTTGACTGTTATTAAATCCACCGTGAGACAATGTCCAAATATAATCAGAGTTGGCATACATGCTACTTTTATTAAATATTTTTGCTTTTTTTATTTTACAATATTGCAATAACATCTTTTTTAAATTTGGAAGAATTGGATAGTACTCTTCAGAATGAGGGATTTCAGCCAACAATGGAAAATATTTTTTCAATAACTCTCTAAATATAAATCTATTTTTCAAGGCAACAAGTGGCAATGTTTGCCATATCTCGATGATTTTTTTATCATATAAAGGGGCTATGACTTTGTATTTAGATCCCAATATCCGTAAAGTTGAACCAATGTTATCACGTTGTGTATTGAGTAGTTCCCATTTAGTAATAGCTTGATATGGTTTTTGACTAAAATCGAGTGATTCAAAAATATTTTGTATTATTTCATCCTTTTCAATCTTAAGACCTAAACAAGTAGACTTCGTCTTCATCAAACTGCTTGAAAAGTGGTCATAAATGGTATGTGCAACACCGTCTTTAGTCTGCAAGTCTGCGTTATTCATTACCCCAATATGGTGACCTGAAAGAGGACCTCCTAAATAGCCATGTAAAAGTGGAGTCCCACAGGTCTCTGGGGCAGATAAGAGATTAAATATTTGAGCTACCTGAAGATCAGCATGTCCCTCCAATACATCCAAAAAAATTGGCACCTTATCGAATATCAAATTTTCTGGATATTTTATTATTTGATGTTCCAAGCCCAACGTTCGTGCTATTTCACAAGCAGAAGAAGTCTCACTGTGTAATTTATTTCCATACGTATACCCTTTAATTTTCAAATTTTCTGATGCACAAAAACCCGCAAGCAATCTTGAATCAAAACCACCAGACAGTCCAATAGTCAGGTGTTGTGTTTCTAAATTGCAACGATTAACGATGCTTGTCTTGACAGCCTCACCAATCAATTCAACAAAATAGTCACAAGTTTGAGAAGAATTAGATTGAGGAATTGTTAGTGGTTTAATTTGTATTTTTTTTAATCCACTCTTAACTTCCCACTTATATAACTTAGAAGGTAAACTTCGCTCAATGTTCTTATGAAGTGTGTTGCTTCCTTGGAAAAAACCAAAATTTAAATATTCGATTATCCCTTCAGGATTAGATTGGTCAAAAGCTTCTGGAACAATTTGCAAAAGATCTTTCAGGCAACTTGCTAAAAATGTTAAATCTTTAGATTTTGTTATATAAAAGTATTTATGTGATAGACAATCAGATTGTATTTCTAAACTATTAGAATCCCATTTTATTAAATTATAGAATTGTATATTATTCTCACTGAAAATATGTAAATCATTCCAATTTAAAACTTCAATGTTTTCTATATCAATATGAGATTCTTTTGTGCCTTTAAAAGTATCAATCAACCAACCAGATTTTTCTTCTACCTCATCTTGTCTGCTCGATTTAGAATCAAATGCTAGAAAATAGTTATTCAATAAAGATTTTTTAAAACCTAAAGTTTTTATTTTATTTGTAAGCCTATCGTCAGTAATTTTATGTAAATCATTTTTTGTTTTTGGGAATATGGCAACAAATCTATCAGTAATTTCTAACATTTTATGTCCTCCACAACTAAGGGATATCAGATTCTACCAAAGGTAAAAAAACCCTTAATCCAAGCAGTATGTGCTTTGGTCTTCAAATGATGATAAATGTAAAAAAAAGCAGCTTTAAATTCCTTTTTAACAACTCTGTAGTAAACATTCATTAAAAATAATTTCATCTGAGTGCGACAAAATTGAAAATATTGAGTTTTTAAAACACGGGGATTGTTTAAAATATCACAATAGTTATTAATATTTTGCATAATTCCAGTCTTACTATTACCAGACGCAACTAGCGGTTTATCAACACTTTTTACATAGAGTGGCTGCAATCCAAGAAAATCACTAACAATGACCAACTTGCGGTTAATTCGATCAAAGAAAACAGCATTAAAAGCACCATCAAACTCGGGCAATAGCCTTACTGCGTCGTGATAATCATTTATTTTGAGAATATCTGGCCCGTTAATCGGCTCGCCTGCCATAATAAGTAGATTCTCTTTTTGATCGCAAGAACCACCACCCAGCCAACCGACAAATCCGCCTTCAATCTTATATGTAAAAGAAGGCATTCCGTTAAAATTCTGACGCGATAACATCTGTTCAACATCAGAAAGGTCGGAATTTATAGCGATTTTTTTTACTCTATTAATTAGAGTGCTCATTTTTGTAACTTTGTGTCTAAAACGGAATTGATAAAGTTTTCAAAAATAATTTTCTCAGGGTCGACCCTACCCTCAATATAATTAAGAACAGGCTCACTATTGTTACCAATCGACTTAATCCAATGACCAGGGCATTGACTAACGGCCCAAGCGGCAAAACACATATTGATCTCACAAACAATATTTTCATTGCCATATTTCAGTATATCAACAGCAGCCACTGGAATTTTTAACTTTGCAGCAGCGTCATAAGCTAAATGAATTGCCGATAAATCTATACCCTCGTTATTAAAATCTATCCTGCCTGACCCACTGGCACGAAAATCCCCTTCGCGATTAAAGCGGCGAAAGGCAAAAGCGTGATTACCAATAATAGTAACCCTGGTATCAAGGTGGTTATTCGGTAAATATTCTTGTAAATATAAATACCCGTATTGGAGATCAGATTCAGCATTTGGTGCATTTGGATATTTACCACTTAGCAAATTGAATGCTTGACGACTACGCCTTAAAAAATTTCGAAAAGGGGTCGCGGGCTTATATGCCAAACTCAGGGTGCCTGAATTGAACAACATTTTTATGTAGTGAACAGCGCTGTGATAGTCATCAAGAAGTATCACATTAGAAGATTGATAACCGTTGGCCAGTTTGAGTACCATTGGGTAAGTTGCCGATTTGCAGAAATTTAATGCCAATTCTTCAGTCCAAAAAACTTCTGTTTTTGCAATCGGTAGCCTTGCAAAAGCAAGCTCATAATATTGAGCAACTTTATCTTCAAAACCGCGCAACATATTAGAATTAAAAAAACAGGGTTTCTGTGCTATTTGTTCAACCGCTGGTATTAATCGTGACGCTATGGCCCTATCCGCAGCAGTTGGCGATGGGCGCCACATAAAGGCATCACATGAAGCAATTGTTTCGACAACCTGGGAAGATCTAACATCAACTAGGACTGGGACATGCCCCATTCCTTCAGCTTGTCGCTGCCAACAATCAGAAAAGGACTGCACTTCTCCATTGCGATGGACAGTTTTATCCGGTTGAATTGC
>JAQIDC010000038.1 GCA_027858235.1 Patescibacteria group bacterium
TTCAATCTCAAAATAATGCCAAAACATTGAAAGGCAAAAATATTTATTTCTGAAATACTTTAAAAATTTACGAATAATTATCTTCTGCCAAATCACATTATGTATTATACCTTCTATGAGGATTTAATATCATTTGCTTGTTACAAATTACTATTTTATGTTATAATATCAATAATATATAAAATTATAATCCCCTATGCTTAGCAACGAACAATTAAAAGAAATTTTAAATAAGTTTGAAGTTGTCCCTGAATCAGAATTTGACAAGTATTTAGCAGAGGCAAAAAATGTAAGAAAAAATGTTGTAAATTACTTAATTGAGAAAAAAATTATTTCTCCAACAGTACTTTACGAGAGCATAGCCAATTTCTTCAAAATTCCATTTATAGATTTGAAAAATCAGACCATCAGAAAAGATGTTCTTTTTGTTATTCCAGAATCTATAGCTTCTTCTCACAACATAATAGCCTTCGATTCAGACACCAAAGAGTTGAAAATAGCTGTTACTGATCCCGAAGATTTAGAAATTTTTGAGTTCTTACGAAAAAAAACTAGTCTTGAATTAAAAATTCACCTCACCACGCCAGAAAACATCAATGATACTTTAAAGCAATACCACAAGAGTCTTAAAGCAGAATTTAATTATCTCAATGATGATATTACCAAGGTTGCTGAAGATGGAAATAAAAATCTTACAAAATTAGCCGAAGATTTGCCTGTTGTTAGAATTGTAGATACTCTGCTCGAATACGCCATCATGGAAAGTGCTTCTGATATTCACATAGAACCGGAAGAAAAAGATGTTATTGTTCGCTATCGTATCGATGGTGTTCTTCATAACGTCATGATACTCCCTAAAAATGTGCAATCAGGGATTGTCGCTCGTATCAAAATATTATCTAACCTAAAAGTAGATGAACATAGAATGCCTCAAGATGGACGTTTTAAAATAAAGAACAAAGAATATAAGGTTGCTTTTCGTGTTTCCATTCTACCAACTTTTGATGGGGAAAAATTAGTTCTTAGACTATTAAATGAACAGGCACAAGCCTTAAACCTTGAACAAATTGGCCTACAAAGAAGTGCTCTTGAAACACTAAAGAGAAATGTTGCAAAGCCAAATGGAATTATTTTAGTAACTGGTCCGACTGGTTCCGGTAAAACCACCACTCTCTACACTGTCCTAAATATTCTAAACCAACCAGAGGTTAATATCTCAACGATTGAAGACCCGATCGAATATAGAATGCCTCACGTTAATCAATCACAGGTAAATTCAAAAATTGGTTATACTTTTGCTTCTGGGCTAAGAGCCTTCCTTAGGCAAGATCCTGATATTATTATGGTGGGAGAGATTCGAGATCAAGAAACAGCAGAGATTGCTGTTCATGCTGCTATGACTGGACACCTTGTTCTCTCAACCATTCATACTAACGATGCTGCTGGAACAATGCCTCGTTTAGCTGAAATGGGAGTCCCTAATTTTCTAATTGCGACTACTACAAATCTTATTATTGCCCAGAGGCTTGTTAGAAAAATTTGTGCTAATTGTATTCAAAGTTATAATCTTGACACTGAGACTATAAAAGATATTGAAAAAAATATGGATATTGTTGATGTTTTGAAAACACTCGAAAAAGAAAAAATAATTGTTGATTCTAAAAAAGGTCTCAAATCACTTCTTTTCTATCGAGGCAAAGGATGCAAAAGATGCAACAACACAGGTTATAAAGGACGAATTGGTATATATGAAGCCCTTGAAAATTCTGAGGAAATATCAAAATTAATATTATCTAGGGCTGATGGGAGAACCATAAAAAGACAAGCAGTCGAACAGGGAATGCTTACGATAGCTGAAGACGGATTCATTAAAGCAAAAAATGGAATAACTACTATCGAAGAAGTTATGAGAGTTACAAAAAATTAATACATGAACTATAAAAAATTATGACAGTAAATTTCTCAGACGATCAATTGAGGTCCAAGGGGGTGGGAAAAGATAACAAGGAAAATCAATACTCATTAATGGACAAAATTAACATGTTCCTACTAACCTTAAGTAAAGTCCCACTTAAGGAAAGGTTGTTTTTCGTCCAACATTTAGGAATCATGCTTAAGGCTGGGATTTCTCTTTCCAAGGCCCTAAAAACGATTTCGAATCAATCAGAGAATAAATACTTCCAATCTATTTTAGCTGATTTAGCTAGTCAAGTTGAGAAAGGCTCTGGCTTTTCTGATTCTCTCAGAAAATACGAAAAAGTTTTTGGTGAAATGTTTATTAGTATGATTGATGCTGGAGAACTTTCTGGTAAACTCGAAGAAGTTCTACACGAATTATTTATTCAAATGAAAAAAGAGCACGCTCTTATCTCAAAAGTTAAGGGAGCCCTCACCTATCCTGCTGTAATTATAATGGCTATGCTTGGGATTGGTACTTTCATGCTTATTTTTGTTATTCCAAAGATTACAGAAATGTTTGATAGTCTTGAAGCAGAGCTACCTCTTCCAACTAAAATTCTTATAGCAGTTAGTGATGCTTTGGCTAATAATGGTATTTTAAGTCTTGCTATCCTAATAATTTCAATTATCATTACCGTAAAAGTTTTAAAGACTTACAAGGGTAAATTTTATTTTCAATTAATTTTGTTAAAAACCCCTGTCTTTGGCCCAATCATTAAGAAAATAAACCTAGCCCGCTTTGCCAGAAATATATCCTCTCTTCTAAAAACAGACATTATGATAATCAAGTGTTTCCAAATTACAGCGAATGTTCTAGGTAATCTCCACTACCGCAAGGCTCTAGAAGAAATGGCTATCCAAATTAAAAAAGGAACAAATATCAATGAAATCGCAGCTCAATATCCAAAACTTTTTCCTCCAATGGTTGTTCAGATGATATCAATTGGTGAAGAAACAGGAGAGATTGATAATATCCTCATGGAGTTAGCTGAATTCTACGAAGAAGAAGTAGATCAAATTATGCAAAACCTTCCGGCGATTATCGAACCGCTCTTAATTCTTGGACTTGGAGTTGGAGTTGGTGGTGTGGCGGTTGCCGTGATTATGCCAATGTATGCTTTAACTTCAGCTATGTAATTTATGACAAAAACTTTTTTAAAAAATAATAAAGGATTTGGTTTAATGGAAGTTCTTGTTTCTGTTTTAATAATTTCTTCCCTTACAGTAACTGTTTTTTCTTTAATTATTCAATCAATTAAATTGACTGCAAACAATAAACAAACTCTTTCAGCCAACACTCTTGTCAACCAAAGATTAGAATACATCAGAAGTCTCCCTTATGATGACGTTGGGACCATCTCTGGTATTGTAACTGGCATTATACCTGATTCTGAAATTTCTTCATCCAACAATGGACGCTATACCCTGTCTACTTACGTTAACTATGTGGATGACCCTTTTGACGGAGTTGATTTAGGTTCTCCAAATGATATTATTCCTAATGACTACAAAATAGTTAGAGTTATAGCAACTTGGAGTGGGTCTTTTGGTGAACAAGGAGTCACGGGATACACAAATATTGCACCCCGTGGGATTGAAACAGCGCTTGAAGGTGGAACTCTTTCAATTTCCGTCCACGATGCCAGTGGGCAACCAATTGAAAATGCCCTAGTTGATATTATTAACAATAATGTTGTTCCGGTTATAAATATTAATGACGATCTAACAAATTCTAACGGAACTCTTAACTACTATGGGGCCCCTGAATCGATAGAAAATTACGAAGTATCTGTGACAAAGCCAGGATATTCAATCGATGCCACCTACCCAAGAACAGCCACAAATACTAATCCAACAAAACCACATTCCACTGTTTTGGAATATTTAAGAACCGATATTAGTTTTGCTATAGATCTGCTAAGCAATCTAAATATAGATGTTATTACTGCCAATCTGCCAAATAATTTTGCTGTTAGCAGTGACATTAGCGGAGATGATCAGAAAAATTCTCGCTTAACGATTGATTCGGCTGGAAATATTTATATTGTATGGGAGGATTACAGACAGACAGGAGATTCTAAAATATATGCTCAAAAATATAACTCTTCTGGGACCCCACAATGGAGTGGAGCCGAAGATGGTGATGTCATAATCGGTACCGCCAACGGATTAGAGCTACCTGATATTGATATTGATTCTGCTGGCAATCTTTATCTAGCTTGGACTGATGGATCAATTGGAAATAATGATTGTTACGTAGTAAAACTCTTTTCAGCAACTGGAGGGATTGACTGGGAAGGAAGAGTTAATGTCGCCTATGATAACGACAATCAAACATCTCCTCGGATAAAAGTATCTGAGAATAACGGAGATACGTTTGCAACCGTTGTTTTTGAAGACGATAGAGATAACGAACTCGATGTTTATTTTGTTAGATATGACTCTTCTGGAAATTTAATTTGGGGAAATGATGGTGAAGTAAGAGTAAACACTAATCCTGTTATCGACAATACAAATCAATTTTATCCGCACCTAGATATCAGTTCAAATGAAGAAATTTTCATTGTCTGGACAGATGAGAGAAATGGTAGCCTTGATGTTTATGCTCAAAAATATGCATCATCTGGCATAGCTGTTTGGCTACAGGACTTAATGATTCCCACAGAAGCCACTTCTTCTGCTCAATTTTCAGCCTCTACAGCAATTGACATGGATTCTTTTGATAATATTTATATTATTTGGACAGACGAGAGAAATGGTGACCAAGATATATATGCTCAAAAATACGATATAGATGGAAATTCTTTGTGGGGTAACGACAAGAGAATGAATTCAGATACTGGCTCAGCTGATCAATTTCAACCTGCTATTGCTATTGATTCTCTAAATAATATTTATATAGCCTGGACAGATGAGAGAAATGGAAATCAAGACATTTATGGTCAAAAATATGATTCAAACGGAACACCAATCTGGCTAGTGGATATGCGGATAAATATGGACACTAATAGCAACAATCAATACAACCCCGATATAGTAATGAATCCAAGCAACAATCAGCCATACATAACATGGGAAAGTGATGATGATGGTGATATAAATATTTATGCATCCTCTTTTGGTGATTATAGTACTGAAACACCCCTAAACGGTGTTGATATTCTAGTGAGGGGCGCAAAAAAAATAGGAGAAAATCCAATTATCTACAAATATGAAGAAATTCACACCTCTGATGCTTTAGGGAATATTTCCTTAACCGGAATCGAATGGGACTCATATTCTTTCGGAGTAGATGCAACTAGTACTGGGTATGAGTTAATGATGACGATGCCAAGCATGCCCCTAAATATTGACCCTGGCACCACAGAAACAATTAAACTTTATTTAAAATAATGAAATATTTAAAAAACAATAAAGGGTTTACTTTAATAGAGCTTCTGGTTTATATGCTTATATTTTCTAGTCTCGTTTTTATGTCTTCTGATTTTGTTATAAATGGGTTTAGGGCAACAACTTTTGGCATAGAGCAAGAAGAAGCAACAAAAAATGCCAAGAAAACTGTTGACTCCATGGTCCTAGAAATAAGAGAAGCCAGGAGTAGTTCTCGTGGTGATTATCTTCTTGACGATGTTAGCTCGCAAAGTTTAAGTTTTTATTCCGATATAGATAGTGATTCCAATATTGAAAAGGTGAGATATTTTATTGATGGTGATATCCTGAAAAAAGGAACAATAGAACCCTTGGGGTCTCCACTTGAGTATCTTTCTATAAATGAAGTTATAGAGATTGTTGCTGAAAATATTAACAATCAGGTTCTGGATGTATTTACCTATTTTGATACTGACCAAAACCAAATAATAAATCCTGGCGGTGATAGGGATAGGATTCGTCTTATTAAAGTTTCTTTATTGGTGAATGTTACCCCAGAAATTATGCCTGCTGACTATATTATAGATATGGATATTCATATTAGGAATCTTAAAGATAATTTATGAAAAATTTTAATTATAAGAGTCGAAAAGGAGGCATGCTTGTTATAGTCTTGGTTGTAACATCACTTTTTATTGTTATTTCTATTGGAATAATAGAATTGAGTCTTCTTAGACAAAAAGTTTTAAAAAAACAAATTTCAAAAACGCAATCTCTCCATATTGCCGAGGCAGGAATCAATTATTACAGATGGCATTTGGCTCACGATGGAACAGATTACTATGATGGGACAGGTTCGGATCCAGGACCAGTGGGAGAACCTTATGGACCCTATATTTATGACTATATATCCCCCGGCGGAGAAGTACAAGGAAAATTTAGTCTTGAAATTACTCCTCCACCAAGTGGCTCAACAATTGTCGGCATTAAATCAGTTGGCTGGACCCTTGATAACCCCTATATTACACGAACAATTGATGTAAAATATGGAATGAGGTCTCTGGCCCATTATTCCTATCTAACCAATAGTGACATATGGTTAGGGCCCACAGAAAGCGTGAGGGGTGAAATGCATTCAAATGGTGGAGTAAGGATGGATGGATCAAACGATTCGCTTGTAACATCATCTAGAAGTACTTATGTCTATAATACTTATCCAGTCTGTGATTTTATAACTTGTGTAGCCCCTTGTTCTTGTGTTTTATCAGATTGTATTTGCTCTGGAGTATGGGGGGCTGGAGCTAATTTTGATCTATGGGATTCCCCTGTTCCCAACGTGGACTTTAATGCTATTACTGTTGATGTAGCCGAATTATATGCTCAAGCAGCAGCTCCTTACGGTTATCTTGGACATTCGGGCAATGATGGATACCATGTTATTTTCAAAAGCGATGGCACTTATGATCTTTACGAAGTAACAGACCTAAAACCTACTTTAATCCAACTAAATGATGACTGGGATGCTTGGCGAAGCATCGCAGAAGAAATTAATTCAGAAAACTTTATTGACAATAATCCTATACCAACAAACGGCATACTCTATATTGAGGACAATGTTTGGATTGAGGGGGTGGTTAACGGTAGACTTACTTTGGTTGCAGCAAGACTGCCAGACAATATAAACAAAAGAAGATCTATAATAATAAATGACAACTTAACTTACCTAAATAGAGATGAAACTTGCGTTCTTGGTCTTATTGCTCAAAAAGATATTAAAGTTCCTGCGCATGCCCCAACTGACATAAGCATAGACGCTGTTATGTTGGCACAGAATGGAAGAGTTTTTAGAAACTACTATAACCCGCATGTTCTTAAAAATAGTATAGAAGTTTATGGTGGCATAATCTCCTACAAAACGTGGACTTGGTCATGGGTAGATAGTGGTGGAATTCTGATTGACGGTTATGGAACGAGTACTTCAATCTATGATAACAATGTTTCCTTTTCCCCTCCCCCGCTTTTCCCAAGCACCGGAGAATATGAGTTCATGTCGTGGGAAGAAAACTAAAATTAAATTTCAAAATGTGTTATAATATGAAAAACTTCAGAATTTAAAAATGATAATTCTACATCAAAATTCAAAATACCCAATTGGTCTTGATATATCAGACTATAGTTTAAAATTGATTCAGCTAAACAAGAATGGCCGAGATACTATAAATATTCAAGCAATTTCTAGAGTTGAACTAGAAAAAGGGATAATAGAAGGAGGGGTAATAATCAACAGAATAAAAGTCATAGAAGCAATTAAAACTCTCTTGGAAAAACCGCTTAGAGGTAAAGTGAGTTCGAGAGATGTTGTTGCTTGTCTTCCTGAAACTAAAACATATCTCAAATTAATAGAAATTGAAAAATCCCCCAATGAAATTAGCCAAGTCATTGAATCAGAGATAGAAAAACACATTCCTCTCTCTGTAGACGATATATATTATGACTGGCAAATCATTCAATCCACAAGAGAGGTTGATAAAGTTTTAATTGGAGCTTGTCCTAAAAAAATAGCCAATCAATATATAGATGTTTTAAAAGAGGCCAAACTCTCTATAGTTGGTTTTGAAGTTGAGGCCGTTGCCATATCAAGAGCACTGCTAAAAGAAGAGTCGCCCAAAATTAAAAAAGGTCAGTTAAAAGATAACTACCTGATAATTGATATAGGTAAAAAGAGAACGAGCATGGTTGTTTACTCGAAAAATTCTCCGATATTCACCCTAAGTCTTCCTCTCTCTGGTGAATTAATCACATCCCATATTGCTAAATCCTTAGAAATTGATGAAAACCAAGCTGAAAAAGCAAAAATTATCTGTGGCCTAGACAAGACAAAAGCGAAAGGAATTATTAGAAATATCTTATCTGACACCATTGACAACATAATTGAAAAAATTGATGAATCAATAGACTATTTCAATCATCACTTTCCAAACAAGGGTGATATAGACAACATCTTAATTTGCGGAGGTGGGTCTAGCATTAAAAATATTGACACCTACATTGAAGAAGCGACATCAATCAAAACTACCAAAGGTGATTCCTTAATCAATTTTAACAACAGTAATAAAAACATTGAAAATGCATTTGTAGAAATACTTAAAATTAATTCAGACTTTACTGGGAACAGTGAAGATTCCAAAACCATGACCATAACTCAAGACAATAGGCTGACATATACAACCGCTATTGGGTTAGCTCTTAGAAACATCTTCAACCCTAAACTATAAATATGATAAAATTAAATATAATCCCAGATAAAATAAAAAAGGAAATAAAAGTTAATTTTATTTATAATATTATTAAAAAATCTCTATATATTTTAATAATAGTCTTTTCTGTTGCTGGGATTATACTTTTAGCTTCTGAGTATATTTTATTATCATCTCTCGCAAAAGAAATTAATGGATCAACTCTCGACTTCAAGAGTTCTGTTGACACGTCTCAAAACAAAGTAAGTGAAATAAACAATGAAATAATATTACTTGAAAATATTCAAGCAGATCACGTTAGGTGGTCAGTCTTATTTAATTATATTTCAACAAATTCCCCGGACGGGATTAGCTTTAGACAAATAAACATTGATAAAAAAGTACCGAGCATTAGTTTTAATGGTCTTGCTGTCAGTAGAGACCAGCTTCTGTCATTCAAGATTTTTTTGGAAGATTCTTCCATCTTTGAAAATATTGATTTCCCAATTCAAAACTTACTCCAAAAAGAAAATATAAATTTTGAAATAAATGCTAAGTTAAACATTTATGAAATTAAATAAAAACATAAATTACAAACAAAAAGTGCTACTGGGCTTAACATCAAACTTTGTTATAGCATTTTTAATATCTTATTTTTTTGTATTTTCCTATATAAACAGAGTAGAAGAAGCAAGCATATTACTAATAAACCATCGAGTAGAGTTTGAAACTAAATTAATAAAAGAAGAAAAATTTTCAAAAATAAGCAAAAATCTAACAAAAATAGAATTAGACTTAAGAAAGATTGAAAAAGCCTTTATTGATACAAACAATAAATTGGAGTTTATTACAATGTTTGAAGGATTGGCGGACAGAACCGGGATAGACATGAAAATGAATATTAATTTTGAAAAGATAAGTTCAAAAGATAGCTCAGCTCCTCTTACTTTAACTCTAAATGGCCCCTACGACAATTTAATGAACTTTCTTGTCTCTGTTGAGAATCTTAACTACTACATAAATGTAAATAATATAGATATTAAAAATTCCAACATCGCCTCCAGCAGAACCGTAGCCCCAAATCAAAATAGAGACAATAGTCTCACAATGCAATTATCAGCTTTAACTTACTGGAAATAATATGAAAAAATATAAACTTAAATTTGAAAATTTAGAGCTATACACCTTTATTATTCTTGCAGTCTTCATAGGGGTCGCTAGTGTTTATTTTTATGGTTTCATAGACAAGAATGTCTACAAGACCATTACCTCAAGTGAAATATTTCTTGATGCTTCCTCAATAAGGATTTCTGACGTTAATATATCCAAATTTAACAATGTCTCTGCTAACATTGTAAATAAGGCTAGTTCAAAAAAGGTCAATTCTAGAAACGTCTTTGAATAGGAGATAAAAAATCAAGTACTTTATTAATATAGGCATCTGCGCTTAAATTAAGCGCTTTTTTATTTGCTTGATTGATATTCTTATTCATTCCTATATACTCTTTTATGGAATGAGGTAAAGAACCATCTTTGTATGGATTGAAACCGATACCAGAGAAGTATTTACCAATTTCGGATGCTCCACCAAAATCAGAAAATATAAAATCAAGATTGCAAATAGCTGCTTCATAAATAACTGTGGGTGAATTTTCGTAACAAAGTGAAGGGGCAATCAGACAATCAGACAAAGTTAGTTTTTCAATAATTTCCTTTTTATTTAATCTCCCATAAAATTTTATTCTTTCAATATATTTGTATTTCTCACTAAATTTAGGATACAGAGACCCATCTCCTATAACTAGAAAACGGATATTCTTATTATTATGAATTAGTCTTTCCATGACCTCAAAAAGTTTAACAACTCCTTTATGCTCCTCAATTTGACCAACATACACAAAATCCAGAAAATCACTTTGTTTTAATTTTTCAGGTAAAGAAGAATAATCTATTGGATTAAATATTTGAAGAGTTTGTGCATTTTTAAAAAATCCTTTTTTCTTGTGTAGACTGATTATCCATTCTGATGGAGCAACAACATATTTAACTACAGAAAAAATATAAATATTTATTTTTTGATAGACTCTGGGAAAAAAACCATCTAATAAATCTTCCATTCCCAGAAACATCATACCGCTTGGATGAAGAAGTTGAATATCGTGCAAAACATGAAGATGTTTAATATTTTTGTTAAAAAATAACATTGGTAATAAAAATCCTAGACCGACTAAATTGTTAGTAATAACAAGACTTGGTTTTTCTTTTTTTATTATTTTTCTTACTTGAAAATACTTATATATATTAATAATATTAAATAAGTGCCAAAAAAATCTAAATAATTTTGGAAACTTAGATAAATTAAAATAAAGTGAATTCAGATAATATACATCTTTTTCCTCTCCTAACTTTTTGCCATACGGTTTTGTTGATATAACAACAACGTCATCACTCAAACCTGAAAAACCCTTAAAAAGATTTTCTACATATCTTTCTGCCCCTCCCCTATTATAGGGTTTATACAAATTATTAATTAAACAAACTTTCATAAATTTATATTTGCTTATACTTCATCGACAATTGAATTTATTCTTTTTGATATTGTTTCATAGGAATATTTATCCACGGATAGTCTCCTGGCACTCTCAGACATCTCAGTCAAAAGACTATCATCATCTAGAAATATTTTAATTTTATCAGCTAAATCTTCCCTGTCTGATGGTTTAGTTAAAAACCCTTCTTTATCTGTAAAAACACTCCTAACTCCTGGTAAATTAGAGGCGATAATAGGAAGACCGCTTGCCATTGCTTCAAGTAGAACTATCCCAAATGCTTCACCCTTGTTTATTGATGGTAATACAAAAAAATCGGATTCCCTGTAAACGATTGGTAAATCCTCATGGGACACTGAACCCAAAAACTCAACTCTCGAAGATAGTTTTTTTTCTTCGCACTTTTTTATATATTCCTGTTTCAAATTTCCTTCTCCTACTACTTTTAATATCCAATCATTTCTTTTTCTGAGTAAAAACAAAGCATCAATTAGAACATTAAGTCCTTTGAAATAATGAGCTTTGTCCAGACCACCTACAAATAATATTTCTTTTTTTTCTCTAACTCCCCTGTCTGTCCTTGTATGAAACTTTTTTGTATCAACAGGAAAATAAGTTTCACGAAAAATGCCTGGATTGTCAGTGTAGAAATTTTTTATTTGAGAATTTTGAATATAATCAAGACTACCCGCCGTAATCAAATCAGCCTTTTTTAATAAACTCTTTTCAATCATTTTTGAGGGAAATGAAAGGAGCTTGAATAGTGGGGACAATCCTATAACATCCATATGATAATGGAAAATTACTTTAGTTTTTCTATTGAACAATTTAAAAAACCAAATTATTTCTGCTCCACCAAAGAATGGATAATGCAAATATACTAAATCATATTTTTTGAGTTTAGAAAAAAGCCTTGGGACAAAAGCTCCGTTACCAAGCTTAAGAATAGGTTTAATTCTAATTATCTTGGTTGAATTACTATCATCTTCTGAAATATCATTCGTGTACAGAGGGGCATACACATCAACCTGATGGCCACCCTCTCTCATCATTATAGAAAAATCTAGAGCACTTTTCCCAATCCCACCCCCATAAGGAGGAAACACGCATACTACATGAGCAATTTTCATAAACTAACCGGCCTTCCTGTAGAGGGCTTTAAAATAAATGTATAAAACTATAAAAACAATACTTGCCTGCATTACATCATCTTTTTGAATACTCCACTTCATAAGAAATCCTACAAGCATAACAAGTAGCGGTAGACCTGTAAATAACATATCAGAGGTAAGCCTATCACCATAATTTAAAAATAAAGTTAAATCATAATTAGAATCATCTTTTTTCTTTTTAATCTCTCTTTTTCTTATATTTAGAATCACGACAGCAATTAAAGAAAATATAGCAAAAGGTATTATACTAATAAAAAATCTCATTATCGGTTCAAACCTATCGCCAAGTATAATAAAAAATATCACAAAAGCAAACGATAAAAGAGCTACTACGTAGCTAGCAAAATCAATTAAGGCGTCTTTTCCACTCATATTTTTTTAAATAAATAATAAAATCTTACTCTTTGTTAGTGGCCCTGATACTTGGAGCTTCAAAATATGGGGGCCTGCCCTCCGAAGCCTTTGGCGCAGGAGGGTTTATAGAGATGTTCCGGACAAGCACAGTGATGTTTTTTTCGATTTTTTCGATTTTAATAATTATTTTAAAAATTATATAAAATATAACGGCTATGCTTAAATAAGATAAAACGTCTATACCAGATGCTGAAAAACCAAGATTTGAAACAATTATATCGATCTTTTTTATAAAAATTATAAAGATACCTGCAAAAATCCAAAAAATAAACCAAAAAATAAACTCAATTTTTGATATTTTATTATTTCTTTTCTGCCAATAGGTTCTCGCTAAAAAGAAGAGTATTATTATTAATGCAGTAGCAATCTGAAACATAAATTAATTGATAAATTTTCCTAAAATTAAATCCTTTATAATTATAAATCCTCCCTTACCTCTTCCTTTACCAGAAAAAAGGCCTTGGCCATAATCATAGTATCTCACCGTAACTGCCACTTCTTTATATCTTAGACCATTTTTTGCAGTCTTGGCAAGAATTTCACTACAATGAGCTGATCCGTCCTGTTCTATTTTTATTAACTGAAGAGCCTTCTTATTCACTACGCGAAAACCATTTTGTGGATCGCTTAATTCTAAACCAAGGAATATTCTATTCACAAATCTGCCCAATCTCATAATAACCTGTTTCTTAAAAAAGGGCATATTGGACTCTTTTCCTAAAAACCTAGAACCAAAAACTACATCGAAATCACCATTAACAACTGCTGAAGACATATCTTCAATCTCAGTAGAGAGAAACTGACCATCGGCATCGAAATGAACCACTACATCAGCACCGTTGTTCAGAGCAAAATCATCGCCAGTTTGAAGTGCTGCTCCTTGTCCTCTATTTATAATATGTTTTAAAATATATACGTTTGTATTTTTTAGTTCTGCTGAATTTTTTGCTTCCTTTGCTTCCTCAAGAGTTCTATCGCCTACCCCATCTACTACAACAACCAAAGAATGAACAAGGGGTGCAACTTCACTAATTACTTTTTTAATATTTTTCTCTTCGTTGTAAGCGGGAATTACACAAAAAACCTTCTTGGAGTGCATATTCATTTTCTTTTAAGTTTCATTATCTCATCCAACTTACTTTTAGCAAGCTGCTCAATAAAAAATTTGTTAACTCCAGGAATCATCTTCAACCAGTCTTTTATTAAAACAAGAATTTTTTTAACTTTAATTTTTGTGTTATCAATAAGTAAGTTTATTGCTTTTGCAGTTTTTTCTCCTTGAATTTTAAATAGTATTTTATCTTCGGGAGACAATTTCAAGTAAACGTTTGCCAAGTCAACTTCCAGGATACTTTCAATCTTTTTTTCTCTTTCACTTTGTGTACTTTGAACCAAGGTACTAACATTACCTTTTTTATTTTCCGAAATTTTTTCAGAAATCAAAGATGTGTCCTCAGCACTTTTTTCATAATTATCCTCAGTTTTACTAATTTGCTCGTGGCGGGGGGTGTTTTTTTCTACATCGAAAGGATCAACTTCTGGTCCTTTAATCTTTGGTATTAATTTTTCATCGATTGTTTTTTCAGGCATATTTTGTATTTTATAAAGTAATTATATCATATTTATCTATAAAACATAAGCATAGTGTCATACCACTAATTTTATGTTATAATATAGTATATGAATCAAAATATATCAACAAACATAAAAGAAAGTATAATAAAACCGACTGGGAGTAAAAAGACTCTATCATGGATAAACATTAGTCTTGCCCGAAAGAATGAAATTGAGTTTTTAAGGAAAAAATTTAATTTTAAGCTCAGCCAATTAAGACTTTCTTCTTCGAACTACAAATCACAAAGACCCATGCTCGAAGAAAGTGACAATTATTTTTTCTTAATACTTCATTTTCCCATCTTTCAAAACGAAAATATAGTTTCCGCTGAAATTGATTTTTTCATAACGAAAGACTTTGTAATAACTCTTCATAATAATGATCTTGATGACCTACAAGAATTTTTCAATTTAAGCAGAAAAGATCCTGAGTCGCTTCTCTCCTTCAACATTCAAAAGCCAGAAATTCTTCTTTATGAAATATTAAGCAAGCTTACTATTTCACTTTATGATATACTCGATGAAAATAGTATTGCAATATCAGAAATTGAATCTACAATCATTGAGGGTGAGCACAGAAAGGTTGCTAGTAAAATACTTCTTTTGAGAAGAAATATCATTAATATCAGAAAGATAATGCAAAATCACAAGAATATCTTTAAGAAATTAATGATAATTCAAAAAGCACCCGCTACCACTGCTATTCTTAAAGAACATTATTCTAAATTAATAGAACATTCCAAAACGTTTTGGGAAATCCTTGATAACCAGAAAGAGATGATTGAAGCCCTTGATCAAACCAATGAATCAATGCTCAATTACAGGATAAGTGACATAATGAAAACTTTAACAATGTTTTCTGTTATTGTTTTTCCCCTTTCTCTGCTTGCAGGCTTATTTGGCATGAATACAATGGGTGGGATGCCTTTCCTTAAAAATCCAAATGGTTTTTGGATTATAATGTCAATAATGTTATTTGGAATCTTCTTAATGATACTTTTATTCCAAAGGAAAAAATGGTTTAAATAACAAATACAATATATTAAAATACAAAAAAAACCCATATCAAATTGATTTGGGTTTTTATTTTTTAAAAGCTCCAAGAATAGAGTACCCTATAGGGTACTCTATGGGGTACTCTATTTGTTTGGATATCATTCTCTAAAAAAATTTTCAAGTCTAAATTCTCAGAAGTGACTCAATGTCATTCATCGTTTCTACTCTTACCGCTCTCAACCTTAACTCACTAGCCCCCTCTAATCCGTGCATATACCAAGATAAATGTTTTCTTAACTCTGGTATTGCTCTGTCTCCCGCAATGCTATGCATTATTTTTGAGTGGTATAGGGCCACTTCGAATATCTCTGCTTTTGTTTTCAAAATATCCCTATCTTTCTTTATCTCTTCAAAAAGCCATGGTCTACCCATTATTCCTCTAGCAAGACCGATTCCATCTGCTCCAGTTTTTATTAAAATTTCTTTTGCATCTTTCCTATTGCTTATTCCTCCATTTGCAATTACTTTCCCTCTAAATATTTCTCTTACTTTTTTAATACTATCAAAATCAATCTCTCCACTAAACCCTTGCCTAAATGTTCTACCATGAACCATTATAGCCGAAACGTTTAAATAATTTATGTTTTCCACGAAAGATATAACATCAACATCACCTGACTTGGTTCTCGTTTTAACTGAAAGTGGTTTGTCAGTTGAAGATAAAACGGCTTTGACGACATCCTTTGACTTGGATAAATTAGCCATTAGAGCAGCGCCTGCGCCTTGTTTTATTACTTTTTGCACAGGACAACCAAAATTTATATCATATCCGTCTGGGTTGATCTCCTTGTCGAGAAGTTTAACTGCTTTTTCAAAATATTCTGGATTAGTCCCAAAAAGCTGAATCACATATGGTCTTTCAATCTCTGTAAAATAAAGCATTTCAATAGTTTTTTGGGAAGAATAAAAAAGAGCATCCACGGAAGCCATCTCGCTATACAAAACATCAGCTCCATAGGAAGCACAAATTTGCCTGAAAGCACTGTCAGAAATACCAGCCATCGGAGCGAGGGCTAAAATACTATCATCAAATTGTTCCCAAAAATTATGCATCTAAATATTCAATTAATATAAACTTTTTTAAAAGAAAATCTTATAACTATTTATTTTGTGAACATTGGGAAATTTTGGAGTAAAATGAAGCGCCCGCCTGGCTCGAAGTTAACAGCCGTATATAATTATAATGCTTAATATCGCTAGACATGAACAACATATTTAATGTGTTAACGCCATTTCGGACAGGTAGAAAGCTCAATAAAATGTCCGCTGTTTGAGGAATGGAGTGTTGACGAAATGACGAGTTCGGAATTTTATTAGATTTCATAGCAGAATGATCCAAAATTTTCTCAGAGAACGTTTTTGCGTACTTTTATATGCCCGAGCGAAGCGACAAAATGCCCTTGGGGTGAAAAAGTACATAAAAAAAGCTATATTTTTTTCAAAATACTATCTTCATTGCCATCTTCAACTAAATAACCAATATCTCTCAAATCATCTCTCAATCTATCTGAGGCTTCCCAGTCTTTATTTTTTCTTGCTTCTTCTCTTTGTTTAAAAATACTCAAAACATCATCTGGGTAAATTTCTAAATCTTTTCTTTCGCCCAATCCAAGACCCAATACTTTATCAAAATCTATTACAGTGGCTAGCTTCTCTCCCTCGGAAATATCTGACTTCAAAACTGCTTGCACTACTGCCATTGCTTTTGGTGTATTAAAATCATCTGAGATTGCTTGTTCAAAAAGATTTTTATATTCTGCATTTATTCTCCCTTTTTTTTCTCCGAGTTTAATAACACTATTAAGCAATCTTTTATAACCTATTGAAGCAGACTCCAAAGATTCCCAGGTGAAATTTTGTTTTGAACGATAATGTGCTTGCAAATAAAAATATCTTAAAGCGAAAGGAGAGAATCCTTTTTCCTTGATATCAGAAAGACTATAGGAAGTTCCCTCTGATTTAGACATTTTACCATTATTTACCAGAAGATGTTCATTGTGTAACCAATAGTTTGAAAATGTTTTACCATTTGCAGATTCACTTTGTGCAATCTCATTAGTATGATGAACAGGAACATGCTCTATTCCACCCATATGAACGTCGATAGTCTTACCTAGACATTTTCTACTCATAGCCGAACATTCAATGTGCCAACCAGGAAAACCAATACCTTCTTTAACTAAAGCTGAATTAAATGGAGATTCCCAGTACTGCAAGGCATTTTTATGTACTCCTGCTCTAAAAAACCATAATACAAAATCCTCTTTATTCTTTTTTTGAGAATCTGTAACATCGCCACTCCCCGCTCCAGAAATATTTTTTTCAATATTTTGTCTAGAAAGCTTGTTATAATCTTTTGCCTTTGATATATCAAAGTATATAGCCAAATCGGTGGTGTAGGCATAGCCCTTGTCAAGCAACTCGGCTGTCATCTTAATCATTTCATCAATATATTGTGTAGCTTTTGGTTTATACTTTGGTTCTAGTATGTTTAACTCTCTAGTGTCATTTTCATATAAATCAATATATTTTTGAGCTATCTCTGCTGGCTTCAATCCTTCTCTTTTGGCACTCTTTTCCATTTTATCATCCCCTTCATCATTATCTGAACTAAGGTGTCCCACATCAGTATAGTTTCTAACCAAGGAAACCCTGTAATCTAGATAAGAAAAAATCCTGACTACAGCATCTGTACAGAAAGAACCTCGCAGATTACCAATATGCTGAGTCCAATATACCGTTGGCCCGCAATGATATATCCCAACTCTCCCCTTCTTAAGGGGTTTGAACTCTTCTTTTTTTCTAGATAAGGTATTGTATAAAATTATTTTTTTCATGCTTCTATACTACTAAATATGCCTAATAAAATCAAGAACTGAGCCAATCTTCATCTTGTCTTACAAGAAACTCAGTTGATTGTTCTTTATTTTTGAGAAGGATTTTTACAATTTTTTCCATTCTAGCTCCTTGTGATCCTTTAACTAACACTAAATCTCCTTCTTCTATTTTACTTTCAACATGCTCCACTAAATCTTTCTGTGATTCGAAATGAAATACTTGAGTTTTATTCATTTTTCCTTTCAAGGCGCCACTGCAAATATTTTTTGCAAATTCCCCAACGCAAAGAAGTGTATCTATTTTATACTTTGCAATATTCCAACCAATCTTATAATGTTCTTCATCCGATTCGTCACCAAGTTCAAGCATATCACCAAGTATGACAATCTTCCTTCCCTCTTCACTTTCTATTTCAGAGAGCGTCTCAATCGCTTTAAGCGAAGATTGCGGAGAAGAATTGTAAGTATCATCAATTAGTACTGAATCATTTATTCCCTCTAAAATATTTAGTCTTCCCTTTGGAGATTTAAAATCTCTTAAGGCCTCTGATATTTCTAGCAAATTCATTCCAAATTCTCGACCGACTATTGAGGCTACCAATGAAGCATAAACAAGGTGATAACCAATTGAACCATTCATGAATACAGGAACAACAGACCCTTTATACCTTAATTTAAAATTAATTCCTGAAAATCCAGAATTCTTATTGTCAAATTTAAATCGCAGCTCTTCAGCTCTAACATCAGCTCTTTCATCAAAACCATAACTAATTACTTTTTCTTTGCTTAGGCTAATTATTTCTCTGCTTTTTTCATTGTCATAATTAATAACAGCGAGTCCTTTTTTATTTAGATTTGTAATTATTTTTGCTTTTTCTCTTTTTATTTTATCTATCGTTCCAAAATATTCAATATGCGACATTCCCACATTCGTTATTACACCAATATCACATTTCAAAATTTTATTTAGATAATCCATGTCGCCTGGTCTATCAACACCCATTTCTAAAACTAAAATTTCTGGATAGAACTTATCTTTTTTTGTTAACATTCTAAAGCCTTCCAAAAAAAGAAAAAACCAACTTAAAATATTTTTTCCAGGAGATTCAAATCCAAGAATAGATAGTGGTAAACCTATCTCATTGTTATAATTTTTTAAACTCTTCCCTACTCTATATTTTTTTGAAAGTACTGTAAATACTGCTTCTTTGGTTGTGGTTTTGCCAACACTCCCAGTAACACCAATAATCTTTGGTTTATATTTTTTTAAAACCAGCTTAGCAATTATTTTTAATATAAATTGTAGTATTTTTCGCATATTTTTATCTTAATCTTTCTTTAGGTATTTTCCAATAATTTAATATAAACTCAGCAATATCTCCAAAAAGTGGAGCAGCTGATGAAGCAGAATAATAAACATCTTTTGGATCATCAAGTCTAACTAACATTACAAATTCTGGCTCTTCAACCGGGGAAAACCCTACAAAAGTATGAATAGTTTTCTCACCATAACCTTTGGTTACATCATCCGCTACTTGGGCCGTTCCTGTTTTCCCTGCTACATAATAGCCATCTACGGCAGCAAGTTTAGCGTGACCACCGTCGACTACATTGACAAGCATTCCAGATAGTATCAAGGCTGTTTTTTCTGAAATTACTCTTTTTAGTTCCCGAGCTTGGGTTACACTTTTTGTTCCATTCGAATCTATCATTTCAGCCACTAAATATGGTTTCATAAGTTTTCCTCCATTGGCTATTGCAGCATAGGAATTTATAAGCTGGAGCGGTGTAGCTGTAATACCTTGACCAAAAGATGCAACAGCCGAGTCAACTGGTCTAATTGTTTTTCTGAGAAGATTTGATATATCACCAGGAGCTTCTGTTTCAAGCTCAATCCCTTCCTTTTCACCAAAACCAAAATCTTTAACATATTGTGTAAATATCTTATCGCCAGTTTTCTCCATTGCAAATATGACTCCGGTATTAAGTGAATTTTCTAAAACAGAGCTCATATCGGCCCATCCCCATGCCCCATGAGTACTAAAATCAGAATTCTTAATTGGTTTCGGCCAACCTTCAATCATTATACTTCCCTTATCTTCATAGATAGTTTTTGGTGTTATAGCCCCTGTATCAAGACCAGCCGCCATTGTTATTGTCTTAAACACCGACCCTGGCTCATACTGCCCAAAGATTGCTTGATTGTTATAGACTTCAGAGTTCTCTGCTTCTCTATAGTTATTTGGATCGTAATCAGGATAAGAACACATAGCAACAATTTCTCCAGTTTGTGGTCTCATGACAATAACACTCCCTGCATCGGCACCATGTCTCTCTGCTGACTCTTTTAATTTAGTGCATGCTGTAAACTGAATAGTTCTATCAATAGTCAAAACCAAATCACTTCCATTCTGTTCCTTGTCATATTCCATATCATTTACTATAATCACATTCCCCTGAGCATCACGTTCTGCTTTTATTAAACCAGCTTTTCCAGATAACTCTACGTCAAAAAATCCCTCAAGACCATATAGGCCTTTTTTTTCATCTGAAGAATAACCATAAAATCCTGAAATATGAGAAGAAAAATCTTCAGGATAATATCTGTGTTTCTGCATTAAATAACTTATACCAGGTATATTTTGTTCTAAAACTTTTCCCAACCCCTCCTCATCAACCTTGTCTTTAATTGGTTCATAGGGATCATTCTTTTTTGAAAACTTATTTTTAAATTCGTCAACTATTTCATTTTTTTTGAGACTTATATTCGCCTCTCTTTTTATATTTAAGAATTCAGCATATTCTTCATCGCTTAGTAAAGATTTTTGATTATTTTCTAACTCCACTTTTTTAGAAAGTATTTCTTCTTCGCTTAAGCCGACTAAGCTATCTAGCTCATTAATTATTTCGTCTCTTTTTTCATCATTTAGCATTTCCTCTACCTCTTTCTCAACATCTTCTCTAAATAAAATTTCGTAAATTTTATCAGCAGCTTCTTCTGGATTTTCAATATCTTTTGGAACAGCAAAAATATGGGCAAATTCTTTATTGGTTGCGATTGGGTAAAGATCTCTTTCCTCTCCATCTCCTCTATCTTGAATAAATATTTTTCCTCTTTCTGGTTCTAGCTTATTCAAGACCTGATGCTGAGATGAAGCTAGGGCAATATAGAGATCATGGTTCGCAACCTGTAAATAGTATAGACGATAAACCACAGCTAACCACAACAAAAAAATAATCGCAATTACTACATTAATGCGATTATTATAATCCATTCCTGGTTTTTTCCTAAGTTTTCTATTTTTAAATTTCATGCACTGGTTTTAATCTCTTTTAAATCCATGGGTCAAATACACCTTACCTCAATGCTACATAATCATCTCCTGGGTTGATATAGTCAATCTTGTCAGACTTAACCATTCCAAGCTCTTCAACTCTAATAGCAAGACTGTTATATGATTCGATCAAAGTTAAATCAAGTTCTAGGCTATCTTTTTGTTTATTTAGATAATTTACTTCTTTTTGTAAATCATTAATGACAAAACCCTTTACAGACAAATCATTCTTCACAAGAATATAGGAGATGCTTGATCCCATGATCATTATTGAGACCAAAGAAATAAGTAATCCAAGATTCATAAAATTTCTTCTTTTTCTTGAAGTAGTACTTCTTCTATTATTATTATTCTTAAATTTGTCTTTTTGATTTTTGTCCATTTAGTATTGACACCCCCCTTTATTCCCCTCTTGTTTATCCCGAAGAAAGCGGGAAGAGGGGTGGCACGATAGTGCCGGGGTGTGTTATTTTATTTAATTAAATCTTCTCCGCCACTCGCATTTTTGCACTTCGAGCTTTTGGGTTTCTTGCCAACTCCTCCTCAGAAGCCTGCAATATTTTTTTAGTTATTATTTTTATACTAGCCTTATGACCACACTGGCAAACTGGAAAGCTAGGTGGGCAATGGCAATCAATACTTTCCTTCTTAAATAGGTTTTTTACTATTCTGTCTTCAAGACTGTGATATGAAATTACAGCTATGCGACCTCCCATTTTTAACAAACGTAAACTGTCTGGCAATGCTTTTTCAATGTTTTTTAACTCTTCGTTAGTTTCTATTCTTAATGCCTGAAATGTTTTTGTAGCACAGTGTATTTTTTGTCTCTTGTAAAAAGCGGGCACTGCTTCTTCTATTATTTCTACTAAATCTTTCGTAGTATCAATGCTTCCTTTTTTTCGGGCATCAAATATTCCTCCTACTATCCTTTTATGAAACTTTTCTTCACCTAACTCTTTTATAATTATTTCCAATTCTTCCCTACTGTAATTATTTACCAAATCCCACGTTCTGTTGTTATTATCACCAAATGCCATATTTAATGGTGTTTCATCCTTAAAGGAGAATCCTCTATTAGTGTCCTCTAACTGCGCATTTGATAAACCGAGGTCAAAAACGATACCAGAGAAAAGACCTTCATCAAATTTTTCTTCATTATTTTTTCTAAAATTATTCTCGGCAGATTCATAAATATTTTTAAAATTAGTGTTTTCTAAAATTATATTATTTAATTTTTCTTTTTTTAAAATTTCTGAAGCGATTTCTATTGACCAAGGGTCTAAATCAAAGGACATCAACTTTCCTTTTTCCCCTAATCTTTTTGCAATTGCTACTGTGTAACCAGCTCCTCCCAATGTTCCATCTATATAATATTCTCCTTCTTTGGGGTCAAGATATTCAATAACCTCATCAAGCATAACTGGGACATGTCTATATTCCATATAATTTGACTCGCTTGTGAGCGAGGCACCCGATCAATCGCCAAGCGATCTGAGTGGGCCTATTATTAACTAAACTCTTCTATTTTAACTTTATAGCTCTAGCCCTCTTAAAAATCTCCCTTCTTAAATTATTTGTTTCAAATAAAGGATTTTTAATAACTTTAATATCAACCCTTCCTTCTTTTATATTTTTTATTTTTATTTCTATTGGCATACACGTAAATTTCGAATGACGAATTTCGATTTTCGAATTAATCTTCTAATTTTTAAATTAAAATACTTTTTGAATCCCCTCTTGAGAGGGGTGGCAACTTTGTTGACGGGGTGTGTTTCGTCGTTTATCTGACTAATCATTTACGCACCTCCCCGCTTCGCGGTACTCCTCTTCCCGCTTTCTTCGGGATAAACAAGAGGAGATTTTATTTTGAAATAACTATCTTTTCTATTTTAAATTCTAAATTCCTAATTCCTAATTCTAAATTCTAAATTCCCTACACTCCCAAATCACCCAAAGCTTCAGCTATTTCACTACTATCCCCCTCTGAACTTTCTTTATATTTATCCCAATCACTTTCATTCCAAATTTCCAACCTATCATACAAACCAGCTACTATTGTTTTTTTATCTAGGTTTGCAAACTTTCTTAAATATTCTGGTAATGTAACACGTCCCTGTGAATCAAACTCTACATCCATAGCCCCAGCTAACATCATACGACTAAATGCTCTTGCTTTAGATTGACTGATTGGTAAATTAGACAATTTTTTAGCAATATCACCCCATTCTTTCTTTGGATATAAAAAAAGACAGTTATCTAAACCCTTCGTAACAACTGCTCCTTCTTCAAGCATCGAACGGAACTTCGCAGGAACCGCTAACCTACCTTTTGCATCTAAATTATGATTGTATTCACCGATGAACATCAATTTGAATTATGAATTATGAATTATGAATCTCCTCTTTTGTCATCTCGAGCGAAGTGCTAACGTAGTCGAGAGATCATAAATAAACTCTTTCAATAATTTTTGTCATTCTGAAGTGAGACCTCAAATATTATGGTTTAGCTCACTCCAGAACAACAGTTTTGTTACATGTTTTGTGTTACATGTTACATGAATTGCACGACAAGCAAATTTGACCTTTTAAGGCCAAAAGGAGTTTGATATAGAATTTTAATATCAGACCCCTTCTTCACCTTAATTCTAGTCATTCCGGGCTTGACCCGGAATCCAGAAAAATCTAAAGAGAACTTCCCTTTTATTTTCTTTCTCCTCCTTAGATTAAAAGAAAATAAGATTTTGTTTTTGTTATATTTTGTTTTAATGATTATTAACTTGTCATTCTGCCTGTCCCGTCATTTGCGGGAGAACGAAACGCCAGTGCAGTGATAGAATCTAACATATTTTTGTCTTTTCTAAGATCCGAGAAGAAGTTTGACCAATGTTGAGTCCTGATCAAACCCCTTCTTTGTCCTAAAAACGCACCCCCATGCGTAAAAAACATTTTAGAATGATGAAAGTGTTTCAAAATTCTCCACTTTCCCCCACTTTTCACCTATCTACTATCAGTATACACCACTTTTGGCCATTTGTCAATCCACCTACCCCACCACCTAATTAGCTAATAATAAACAAAAAATGTGCATTTTATGCACATTTTTGATGGTGGGGAATCCCCTATTTTTCAGTTTTTTTTATACCATTTTAATTTATCCACAATCTTATTAACAGGATATTAACAAAACACTTAATACAGCCTAAACGCAAATAAAAAAGACCTCCAATGTTTTTAATGACATCGTAGGTCTTTTTTAATTCCCCTCTTGTTTATCCCGAAGAAAGCGGGAAGAGGGGTGGCCGACAGGCCGAGGTGTGTTTCCCAAATTATTCCCCTCTCTGAGAGGGGTGGCAGCTTTGCTGACGGGGTGTGTTGTTCGGAGTGTGTTATTTAAACTCTCACCAATCTTTCAGACAACTCTCATCGTTCCCTACACACTTTACGGAGGTGTCGGATACCTCCGATTGCTTTAATGACATCTGATATCTACATTAGAGATAAATAAAATAGGTATAGAGTTAATTCTATACCTATTTTATTTATCTCAATTTTCTCTTATAATCACTGTTTAAAATGAAGATGTTGCTTATAAACCTAATGTAGTCTACTTTTTTTTGAAAGCTTAGCTACCAAAAAATTAGTCTATATCCTTTTCGTATAGAACATCCCACTTATATATCTCATTTACTTCCCTGCCCTTAAAATCATCATCACCTATTCCTATTTTTTCCAAATCAACAGAATATTTTCTTCTCTTTAATGTTTCACGAATTGGCTGTCCTTCTGGATCCAGTTCTTCACTAACTCTGTCTAGAGATCTTGTTAATATTTCTGCTTGAGTTGGGGTTAAATCCATTTTGATAATTAAAAATCCACTTTTCTCAGCTGGGGAAAATTGTTTGGTTGATGAAGCGGTTAAAACAACATCACCTCTGTCATATCTTCCCTCACCTCTCGAAGCTTCAATTTGTACTAACAATTTATGAGTAACTTTTTCTCCAATCTTAGCGGCCTTTTTTAGGGTCATCCCGTCATCATAGGGGTCAACTGGTCCACTATTTCTCATAATAAAAAATAAACCTAGAAGTAAAAGTAAAATTACACCACCTATTATAATAATTTTGTTTTTCATAGTATTAATTCAAAGATTGAAGATTAAAAAATTCAATGAATTTATTTTATTATTTTATTATTTTTCTGCCCGCCCGCCTCTAGAATATTATATATTATCTTGATTTTATTATAAAATAATTTTACTAGCCTCTTTCGATGTAATTCTTTTATGGCGTTTCGGGCGGGGATTCCGGATCCCCATACGTCAAGCTACGGGGTAAACAAGCTGAGAATGACGATGTTAATTTTATAACTTCTTTTTTCCAATTGTTATATTTGGTTCACTTGAATATTCTGGTTTTACCATTTCAATATTATCGATTCTTATACTTTTTCCATCGAGGGAAGAAACGGGAATGTCTAAACCATAAGCCAATGTATTCGCTGTAACTATTCCGATACGCAAAGCTGAAAATGAACCGCCACTGTTACCTACTTTTATTTTTTCTAAATCTTTTGATTTTTTATTAATTTTCTTTAATAATAAATCAATCTCCGGCAAAAGTCTCTCAGCTTGAGTAAAGCTTGCTTCAAAATCTTTTTTAGCTAATAATTTTCCATTAGAGAATAGTTCTATAAGAATATTCTGATTTTTACTTGTATCGATTATTAATTCCATTTGATTAAAATTATACCACAATAAGTATTTTATTCAATTATATTATGTATTAAAAATCGGAGGAGTTAAACTCCTCCGATTTTTAATACATTCGTATCTTAAACTATTTTTTTTCTTCCTGCCTTTGTTCTTTCAGACTCTGTTAACAGTTGTTTTCTCATTCTTATTCCTTTTGGAGTAATTTCTAAATATTCATCATCTTTCATGATGCCCATTCCTCGTTCTAAACTCAACTCTGTTGGTGGTGTTAGTCTAATAGCTTCGTCAGCTCCTGAAGAACGCATATTTGTAAGTTGTTTTCCTTTAGTGGCATTCACGACTAGGTCGTTTCCTTTTGCAACATTACCGATTACCATGCCTTCATAAACCTCTGTAGTTGCGGGAATATACAAGACTCCTCTATCTTGTAAATTGTATAATGAGAAGCCAAGAGTTTTTCCTTTAACTAATGAGATCATTGATCCAAGCTCATGTTTTTCGATTACACCAACATATGGTTTAAACCCAATAACCCTAGCGCTCAAAATCCCCTCACCTCTAGTATCGACAACGAATTCATTTCTATACCCCAGTAGCCCTCTGGTCGGAATTTCAAATACCAACCGTACATGGTTTTGTTCTGGCTTCATTTCTGTCATGTTCCCTTTTCTCTTTGAAAGTTTTTCAATAACTGTTCCCGACATTGATTCAGGAACATCTATAGTTAACTCTTCAAAAGGTTCTAATTTTTGACCATCTTCTTCTTTGATAATTACTCTTGGCTGAGATATTTGTAATTCGTAGCCTTCTCTTCTCATGTTTTCAAGTAAAATTGCAATATGCATCTCTCCTCTTCCGAAAACTTTATAGTGGTCAGTACTTGAGAAGTCGATCTTCAAACCTACATTTACTTCCAATTCTTTTTGCAATCTTTCTTTCAACTGACTGTTTGTTACAAATTTACCTTCTTTTCCAGCGAATGGTGAACTATTTACCATGAAACTAAGTGAAATAGTTGGCTCATCAATATGTATGGCTGGTAATGCTTTTTGTTTTTCATCAACACAAATAGTTTCTCCGATATATATATTTGGGAGGCCTGCTGTAATTATAATATCTCCAGATTTTGCTTCATCAACTTCTTTCCTTTCAATTCCATAAAAAGCAAAAAGTTTCGTTATCTTACCTTTTCTGACGTTTCCTTCTTCGTTGGTTATAATAACGTTTTGCCCTTTCCTTATAGTCCCTTGATAAACTCTGCTAATAGCTAGTCTTCCTAAAAAATTATCATAAGCAAGATTAAAAGGTTGAACTAATAATTCTTTTTCAGCCTCATCCTCATTTGATGCCACTGGGACTTCAGCTAAAATAGCATCAAGGATTGGCATTAAATCAGATGATTCATCTTCCATCTTGTGTTTAGCAATTCCTTGCTTGGCGATAGCGTAAAGAGTTGTAAACTCAAGTTGCTCTTCAGTTGCTCCCAAGTCAAAAAATAGTTCAAAAACCTTATCCAAAACATACTCAACTCGAGCGGCTGGTTTGTCTATTTTATTTATTATTACGATTGGTTTCAATCCTAGTTCTAAAGATTTTTTCAAAACAAATTTAGTCTGAGGCATTGGACCTTCTTGAGCATCAACAACCAAAAGAACTGAATCAATTGATCTCAAAACACGTTCAACTTCAGAACCAAAATCAGCATGACCTGGAGTGTCAACTATGTTAATCTTTGTATCTTTATAGATAACAGATGTATTTTTTGAATAAATTGTGATTCCCCTCTCAAGTTCAAGAGTATTCGAGTCCATGCTAACGTCTTCGTTAGACATTCCAGTTTGTCTCATAAGCCCGTCGGTTAACGTGGTTTTTCCATGATCAACGTGAGCGATAATGGCAACATTTCTAATTTCCATATAATTTCAGGGATTTTTCCCAATAATAAAATCCTGCAGCAAAGCAGAATTCTTCTGATTAATAACTCTCCTAATAATAGTAAAAAAGGTGAAAAATGTCAAGAGACATCATCACGTAGCACACAACATATAACATAAAACATAAATTAATGAATTTTCCATATAACCACAAAAAAAAACTAGACTCCCACCGAGAGTCTAGTTCATATGGTATCCATTTTCCATGTTACATGCTATGTGTTATGCGATTTTGAGTAATTCAACTTCAAAAATCAAATTAGCATTCGGAGGAATAACTCCACCAGCACCATTGGCACCATAGCCTAGCTCTGCAGGTATTTCCATTTTTTTCTTTTCTCCAACTTTCATTCCGACCATCCCCTGTTCCCATCCTTGAATAACTTGTCCAACTCCGACAGTAAAGGTAAAAGGTTGGCCCCTATCAACGCTTGAGTCAAATTTTTCACCGTTTTCTAGTGTCCCGGTGTAGTGAACAGTCAAAACATCGCCTGCCTTTGAAACTGCATCACCTGTTCCTTCTTTTAGTATTGTTGTTTTTAATTCCATAATTTTCTACAAATTACGAATATTTACGAATATACGAATGAGAATGGGAAAAATCTAAATCATTTTCTTAAATATTTGTATATTTGTACTGATTTGTAATTCGTTATATTATAATTTTTTAAATTTTACATTAAATATTGGTTCGTATTTATTTTCATATTCATCACTTATTTCTATCATCTCCCCTTTCGTTAATTGATTGAGAGCTAGATCACTCATCATCATATTATCACTTTCAATATCAATTTTCAAATTTTCAAGTTTATCAAATTCAGATGAAAAGTCCATTTGAATTACATTCTCTATTTCTTTTTTCTTATCCCTGAGTGTTTTTATTTTCTCTACTATTTCACCGTACTGTTGAGAAGTATCGAGGGCATCTTTATACATTTTTCTAATATCTGCTTGTTTCTTTTTACTTACTTGAATCTTGTTAAAAAAATCTTGAATTTTTGACATAGTTTAGATTATTAATAAATATAAAACGAGAAAGTTTTTTTGATGCTTAGGAATTATATTCCTAAATCAAAATAAATCGAACGCAAATCAGCGTTCATTTATTTATTATATATAATTTATAATGATTGGGCAAGAAACTTAAAATAATATCTCATGAACGAAATTAAATAGTCTCAGCAACAATCCTTAAATCAAATCCGATCATATCGTCAATCACATTATCCCCAAGCTCTTTAAAAAAGTTTCCTGAACCATAAATAATTTCCCATTTAGTTCTATCGATTGAAAAACTTGCCTCAGCGTTTATCATGTCTTCATTCTTGTCTAACTTTACCTGAGTATCGATTTCATTCGTTAAGCCTTTTATTGTGAGGTCACCAGTTATTTGGTAATTATATTCATCATCTTCAATTTCTTCAATATCCTTGATTACAAACTTTGCTTCTGGATATTTTTCAACATCAAAAAAATCTTCTGACTTTATATGAGTTTCGAGAGAGTTTCTACTTTTTTCTCCTGGAATATCAAGGTCTTTCAGCGACTTCATATCAATCGTAATATTTCCACCAATAAATTCATCACCATCCATTAATATCCGACCTTCTTCAACATTAATAGTTCCGAAATGATCGCTAGTTCTGACTATAGTTTTTTGTGCACTCCATTTCACTACAGAGGCTGGAGCATTTACTTTGAAATTTGTACCCCCTTCTACAGGCTCCTCGTCTTGAAAGTCGATATCGTTATTTACTTGTTTGTTATCAGTAGTGGGTGCCTGAACATTTGTTTTTGTGCAAGCCGACAAAAGGAAAAATCCTAAAAAAAGAAATAGTCCCAAATAGATTTTTTTCATATTATTGTTTTACATATTCTTATTTATAAAGAATATATCATTAATATTAATTCTAAATTAAAAAGCATGGAAAAGACCATGCTGATTTAACTATTTTCCCTTATTTAACATTTGAAATAACTCTTGCTCGATTTCCTTATCAAGTGCCCCCTCCTCTGAAGCTAAAATCAAAAATTCTTTTAGTCTTGGTGGAAATAGCTTAGTTTTTTCTAGGGCGTCTATCAAGACTAATTTTTCTCCTTGATTCATTTTTTGATAATTATTTATTAATATAAAAATCAGCTTATGCTGACTAAGTTTTAAAATAAATTTTATTGATAAATTTTTATTTTTTCAATTACATCATCTGCAGTTATGTTTGATTTTATCATATAGTCATCGGCACCTGAAACCATTGCTTTTTTTATATCATCATCATCTCCCAGATTAGATAACATTATAACGGGGATAGCGGCAATTTCAGCATCGTCATTATGGCGAACTTGTTTTAACACCTCATAACCATCAATGCCTGGCATCATAATATCAAGTAAAATAACATTTGGTCTGAATGTCGGTATTTTTTCTAAAGCCGTCTCACCATCTTGGGCTTGTTCTACCACAAAACCCTCTTTAGAAAGTTTCTTCGCTAAAAGAATCCGCAATGTTGCATAATCCTCAACTATTAAAATTTTATTTTTAACATCTGACATTTATATAATAGTATCACATTGGAATAAATAAAAAAAGCCCCTCCGAAAAGGGTCCTTGAGAGGAGTCTTAAATATTAATCTCGATGATCTTTAACACTTGCCCCCCCCTTTTTTTTAAAAACAACTTCTTTTTCAATGGACTCTATTTTATCGATATGGTGAAGTGTTTTTATTTGATCAATAGTATCTTCTTTATCTTTTCCGGCACGAAAGAAGACAATAATTTCATAATTCTCCTCTTTTGATAAAAGATAATCCCGATAGCCCATAAACAAGTTAGCTGATTCAATATTATCCTCATTAATAATAACAAATTTTTTCATTTCACTCTCCTTCCAAAAGTTTAGAAAAACAGATTAAATGCTTTTTTTTACTCTTCTGAAAAATATCCTCTTTTCAGAATATTTTAAAATTGTTTTTTTATACAAGTGACTTAAGTCTTCAGTAATAGTATCCCAATTATAATATTTGTCTACTCTTTTCCTTGCCAGCACGCCGTATTCTTCAATATTTTCCATTTCAAGAAGTATCTCTAGCCTTGCTTTTAAATCAACGACACTTTTTGAAATAAATTTAAAACCAGTGTTTTCTATAACTTCTTTATTCTCAATTATATCTGAAACCAAAACGGGCAAGCCATAAGACATGCCTTCAAGCAGTGCTATCGAAAGACCTTCTGCTTCAGAGGGTTGGGAAAATAAATATGCGTTTGAAAATAGTTCATTTAATATATTTCCTTGTTGCGCTCCAGTGAAAATAATATTTTCGTTTTTAGCTGCCTTTCTGCTAAGTTCCTTAACATAATCATCGCTATGAAAACCACTGCCCACAATCACTAATTTTTTATCAGTATCAAGCTCGTTAAATGCATCAATTAGATAATGAATTCCTTTATGTCTAATAAGTCTAGTTACGGCGAGAATATAATTTCCTTTTTCTAGCCCCCATTTTTTTATTTCTTGAGCCTCCTTGGCGCTTGGCATGGTTATTCCGTTTGGAATATATTTGGGATTTATATTATATTTTTTTGAAGCAAATTCAGCTATTCCTCTTGAAACAGCAATGACCACATCGGCTGATTTACACAACAAAAATTCACTTATTTTTAAATAAGTTCTAGCTATTATCCCCCACTTTTTATGAAAATAGTCCCTAGAATGAAAAGTGGCCACAATCGGTGTCCTAGGGCTAAGTATTTTAAAAACCCAAATTAAAGACGATGGTCCAATTGAATGGAAATGAACCACATCATAGTCTTTCCTAACAGCGTGAAAAATAGAAGCGAAGGTATGACTAATAGCATCGAGATGTTTTGTTGGAACACTTCGAAAACTAATAAGTTTTACACCCTTATATTCTTCCAATTTTTCATCGGTATAATTTGGTCTTGTATAGACGACAACTTCGTTACCCTGAGTAGCCAACCTAACAGCTACTTCTTCTACGTGTCTTTCAACTCCTCCCATTATGGCGGGGATGCCTTTCTGCCCAATAAAAGCTATTTTCATAAAATTTTTAAATTCTAAATCCTAAGAACTAAACCCTAAACAAATCATAAATACTAAATAAAAAATTTTAAACATTTATATTTTGATATTTGAATTTGTTTAGAGTTTAGAATTTAGAGTTTCGAATTTTCTTATTTATTATTCTTTAGTAACAATAACAGGATTGTCATTAATATTCGCCTCGGGGACTACAGCAATGATAAAGAAATTAGTTCTATAATGAATAGTGGCCCAATTTTCACCGACCATAACTCCACCATTTTCTCCAAAATTATATCCATTTATATAGAGCACTCCCATGTTTTGGTTTTCGCTTTCAATATATTGAACACGTCTTGCTATGCTTCTAATCGAAACTGGCCCGAAATTAAATTCATTACTAAGCATATCACCAACAGCCACTTGTACATATCCGTAGTGATAATCATCCTGAACTTGTATTCTAATTTCTTGACCCTCTTCAGTTGGGTAAACACCCAGAATTCTAGCCTGAGGTTCAATTATAGTTCTATTCTCATCAGCATATCTATAGGTAATTTCATTTTCACGAGGGTGAATTGAAAAACCATGACCTCTAATTATTAATATTTTACTATCAATATCCATTGAAGCATTTGTAATAGTTGGATTCACATTAAGAACAGAAGATGAATCATCAATCCATTTGTCGTACTGTAGGTTTATAGTTGTGTACTTACTTGAAATTGCCATTGGAACTCTAACATGAACAACAGCCAATTCATCATATGAATCAACTGACTCTGGAAGAACCTCTAACTTATCATTTCCAATATTAAAATATACTTTTGTTATAGACTGAACCGAACCAACACCACTAGCATGAATTGCCATTAGTGATCCTGGAATAATTTCTGCTGGTTGAATATCTAGAATAGTTGGAATAATTTCCAGAGGGAGATAATTTGATTTTAAACCATTTAATTCTGTATTTAGATAACCATTCTGGACTCCATTTGGAACTATTACCTTTATCCAGCCTCCTCTTGGATCAGAGCTCGTTGGCATTACTTGAATTCTGCTATTTAAACCTTGAAATTCAACAGAGCCTGTCGCAATATCTGAAAAAAGACTACTTCCATATAGGATGATTTCCTCTCCAGCTTTTGCAGCGGGAATATTTGTTTCTGAGCCACTCATAAATCTAGTTTTGGCCGTTTTTATACTTTTCAATAAAGGTTTTGCGGAATATGCGAGGGCAGTTGCTCTGTCACTTTCAATCCTTCCAATCTTAACTGTAATATTTAGTTTATTAACATTAACAGGTGTGGCTACTTCAATTATTTCTTCGGAACCTATTTCCAATAATGTTCCTCTCATGGTAGCAATTTTTGTACCGGCATCGTCATAAAAATTTACAACTGGTCTACTTGAAATTCCTTTCCCGTGAATTTTTATTTTATCACCAACTTGATCAAAACCCATATTACTCCACTCAGTCTGATAAATAACTGGCTTAACATCATATCTAAGGCTGTTGGATTTAACAGTAATATCTTCCCCTGCCATGTTTCTATAGGAAGTTTGAGTATATATACTCCCAGCAATAACACCAACTGGTAGCTTCACAGTAATCTGTTTAAGCTTTGGGTCGATTATGTGCGGAATAATATAATGATCGAAGTTAGACCCAGAAGAATCCATTGTTCTAACAACAACATACATTTTATCAATATCTGTTTGAGGATTAAAACCACTTCCTCTAATTACAACGTCTTCATCGGCATGAAACATAGAAGGAAAAAAATCAGTCATAACAGGAGAAACATTATAGTTAAATTCTCCCATTAAATTCCCTTGAGCATAAACTCTGGCAACACCAGAAAATGTGCCTTCAGAAATGTCCATATAAAATCCGGTTGTATTTACTTCGCTCGGATTGAACCTTCTAGTCCCAACGCTTGATGTATCTTCATGAAGATATGGGAGTTCTATCTCAATTTCATTTTGAGTAAAAAACGAAATATTATTTACTCTAACAAATCTTCTAGTTTGACCAATAGTCCCTTTAATCTCTGGAGTAATTACCTGGACATCGTCTTCAAAAAGCTGAACACCATCTATAAGAATTTCGGCTCCCTCTGGAAGATCACCATATGTGAAAGATATATTCCCACCCGCACTTACATTTGAATTAAAAGAAACTACATGTCTAGCCCACTCAGTAGTAACAGGAATATCACGAAAACCATCAATAGTTTCATAATCTTGAGTATTGGACATTATCACTCTAGTTTGAGTATTCTGAGTCCCTTTTACATATAGGGCTAGATAATATCTCTTACCATTCTCAAGAGTAAAATCATTTGTATCCTCTCTTGGTTGAAAATTGGCAGTCCAAGCTTCTTCTGGTGCTCCACTTGTAGCTCTAATTGCGACAGAGTGAGAACCAAAACCGAAAGCAGACTCATATGATCTATAAACATCATATACCCTAGCAGAGGCTTCATTCTGCCAACTTGTCCAATATCCATTGATATCGGTTTCAAAACTCCCTTCTTTAAGCATATTAGTATATGCTTGGGCATAATCAACTGAAGTATCGGCAAAGAAACTAAAGTTGAAAACCAAAGCGAACAAAACTAAAGCATTTACGGCTTTATAAATTGTTTTTTTCGCTCTCTCCTTGTTTTGTGTGAATTTCATAATTTTTAAATTAATAATGTTTTTATTTAAAATTAACTTTATTTTATCTACCTCAAAAGAAACTTTGCTTATTTTGAGATAAACATACAATAATATCATTTTTTTTATACTTTGTCAAGGCTATGCACTCGACCATGTTACAGTTGACACTATGAAGCTTTCATATGAAGAAAAGATATAGAAAAATGTGGGAAATAGATATTGGGGTTAAAATGTCTGAAAAATATGATAATATTGATA
>JAQIDC010000039.1 GCA_027858235.1 Patescibacteria group bacterium
CGTTGTACATAATGCTAAAAAAGCATAGCCCAATTAAACCTTAAGCTAATCGTTAAACAGATGCTTTAAGCCTAAAATTTCACTTCCAGTACGTAGACTAAAAATTAATAAACATGTCGACAAAACGGATAGGGTATTTAGCTCTTAGAAAAGAGACTAAGGATTCAGTAGTCAAAAAAAATGTAATAAAATTTAAGCATGATTCAGTAAAAAAGATAAGCTATGGGCAAATTCTCAGATAATATTCGTAAAAAATTATCAGGTAATTACATTGAACCTGAAAGAGATATAGAGTTTTCATGTGGTAACTGTTTAGATATATTCCCTTTTACGTATCAAGATGTTTTTTTTAAGAGTACGGGTGATCTCGAGTTTGTACCCGAGCCAGTATGCCCTCGTTGTGGAGCCATAGAAGAATTGGTTTTTAGTCATTCAGGGCAAGAAAAAATAGAATCGATGCTTAATAGCGGTCAAATTAGAAAGGAAACATAACAATTCTACTATTTGAGTAAGTTAAGTCAAGATTAGATGACACCCAATAGGAAAATTACATTTTGAAATGTCATAACAGTTTCATAACTTGAGCTTTGAATGATAACCAGAGTTAACCAATGTGTATATCACCTGCTAATAGAGACATTAAAACAGAGGCTACGAAGAAATTTCGTCTTGCAGATTTTTTTGATGCACATTGGGATAAATACATGCAAGCTCCAAAAGAATTTGTAAAACCGGAGCAGTTAAAATCAGTAAATGCTATTAGAGTATGCCGAACAGCCGTTTTGGGTATTGATATACATGCTTGTTCTAAATGCGGTGAAATTTCAAGCATTTACCATAGTTGTAGAAATAGATTTTGCCCTACCTGTAGTTGGCAAGATACCATTAAGTGGGCAGAAAAGATTAAGGGCAAGATGCTGAATGTAAAGCATCGTCATATAGTTTGTACCATTCCACACAGTTTACATCCATTAATAAAAGCTAATCGCAATTTATTATTAAGTGCATTAATGCGCGCATCGGCCAAAACCTTTACCGATTATTTAGAAAACAAGTATAACATTAAAGCAGGAGTCATATTAGTTCTGCACACTTTTGGAGAAACTAAAGATTATCATGCGCATACTCACATGATAGTTTCATGGGGTGGAATATGTAAGAAAACGGGCGAGTTAAAAGAGATAAAAGATGAGTTTGTTAATTATGAATTTATACAAAAAAAGTTTAGGATTAAATTTGAAGATGAATTGATAAATCTGTTTGATGCTAATGAATTAAAGCATGATTTTAATAACAGACAATCATTCATGAGTTTTATAAAAGAAATCAATAAGAAAGATTGGCGTTTACATTTAGAACCAGGAATTGATGTTCCGGAAAAAGTGATTCGTTACATAGGACGATATTCAAAACGAGCCTGCTTGAGTGAATACAAGATAACAAATATGGATGGCGAATATATTTCATTTAAATATAAAGATTACAAGAATTTAACAGAAGATAAGAAACCTAAAGAAGAGATACTTACTTTGCATTACAGAGATTTTTTTCCTCGGTTATTGCAACATGTACCATTAGCTTATTTTAGAATAGTTAGATATTATGGAGTTTATTCAAACCATGGTAATATACCCGAAGAGTATTTTAGTAAATCACAAGAAGTAGTTGTTGAAGCAACAGAACAAGAATTAGAAAAACTTAATCCATTACATTGTGATTATTGTCATCAAGATAAAGTTTATATAATGACAATATTTGATAACCGCTCACGCAAGGAGCGATCAAGAAAATTTAAAATTAGTATAAAAATGGAAGAGGGAATTAAGCGAAAAGTAGTTGCCTAAAAGTAATCCATGGGATAATTGCGTCTGGTTGTGAAAAATCAATAAAATGAGGCAATAAAGCGTAAAAAAACAGCGAATAATGATTTTAAAAAAGTATTTTTATCGAAAAGAAGAAGTGAAAAGAAGCAATAAGAACAATAAATCGGCAGATAAAAACAACGTTAAAATGTTGAAATTATATATAAATGGAGGAAAAAGCACAATGTACAACACTATATATAAAAAATAGGCAA
>JAQIDC010000040.1 GCA_027858235.1 Patescibacteria group bacterium
TTTCGCCCCGTCATAGTCTCTCGCCAGAGGACTGTGACTTCATCTTGTGTTATCACATCCTGTCATTCCGGACTTGTTTACCCTATAGCTAACGCGTACAGGGACCCGAAATCCAGAAATCCCACATACATTTTCTTATCGCCCCAAGTAAACCTCTCACAACTTAACAATCAATTCATCCTTGTATCAAAAAATTTGTCATTCTGGAGGGAGCTTAAGCGACCAATAGAATCTCAATCATGATTATTTCTCAAACGAATGCCACCCCCCCCCTGTCATTCTCAGCTCGACTGGGAATCCAGAAAAAAATCTAAAAAACCCCCTTTTTCTACAACCTAACAATCAACAATCCCAACAAAGTCTTCGCATCCGTCCCTGTCTCTCTTGTTTTTTTATTAATCTCAACCAATTCTCTTAAAATATTTTTTAAATAATCCAATTCAAAAGTTCTCACTTGATTAATGCTTTTTTGAACTACAAAAGGGTGTATTTTTAAATCAGTAGTTATTTTTCTAGAACCATGACCAAGGTCCAGCGCTTGGCGAACTTGCAACAATCTTTTAAACTGCCAAATAGTCATAGTGAGTAAATAATCAAATGAAGTCCCATTTTGCATTTGTTCTTCAAATAATTTTAGGGCCAATGGTTTGTTCTTTGAGCCAATCGCATCAGTCAATGCAAAAATATTATCATCAAAAACTCCCTTGCTCATATTTTCTATATCTTCTTTGCTTATCTCTAGTTTCCCACCATCAAGCAATTTCATTCCGCTTTTGTAGTTTATCAACTTTTCAAGCTCACTTTGAATCCTCCACAAATCATTATCAAGAATTGAAGCTAGCTCAGCTGACACTTGCACACTGATTTCCGCACCAAGCCTATTTGCTTCCTTTTTAATCCAAGAATTAATTTCAGTATTTGTTAAGACTTTGAACTCTTGAGAAAATTTACTTAACGCTAAATATTGCCACAACTCTTTTCGGGCTTTTGTAGGATGAGCACCAATATTTTCATCGCAAAATATTAAAATATTCCCTTCTTTCGGATCAGAGTTTTTTTCGTCTTCCTTTTTTACATATTCAAGAAGAGTAGAAAAAATTTCTTTGTTTTTATTTTGAAAAACATTCTCAACTACAACCATCCTTCTTCGAACAAACAAAGAGCCAGAATTGACCGCCGTATTTAAATCGTTAAGAGCCAGTCTCGTTCCATCAAAAGAAACAATAGCCTCACCGCTAGGATCAACATCTGCCCTAAATTTTTCTTTTAGCTCAGATAATTTTCTCTTTATACGAAAATCGTCTGGACCATGCAAAAATAAAATCATGTTTGCGTGTGAGCAAGCACCCGGCCTTATATCGAAGACATCGAGACGGGTAACTTCCAATTTACTTCATTTTTTTTACTTCCTCTTTAAATAATTTTCCTCTTTCTTTATAGCTCTTGAAAATTCCAAAACTAGCACAAGCAGTTGAGAGAAGAACAACATCTCCTTCACTCGCAATTAATTTCACTTGCCTAAACGCCTCGTCAATACTTTTGACAGTTTGAATATTTTCTTTACTATATTTTATTTTAAACAATTCTTTGCGTATTTTATCTGAACCCTTACCATCAAAAAGAATAACAAACTTCACCCTCTTTTTAATCTCTCTAGCCAGTTGCCTAAATTCACTCCCCTTATCAGCTCCGCCCATCAAAGAAACAATTGGCTCACTAAAAGATTTCAAAGCTGTTATTGTTGATTCCGGAGTTGTTGCAAATGTATCGTTATAATATTTAATTCCCTTTAACTCTCTAACAAATTCCAATCTATGCTCAAGCCCAGAAAAATTCTTAACCGCTTTTTCTATTATCTCTTTTTTAATTTTAAGTATCCGAGCCACCTCAATCCCAGCCGCAATGTTTTCTTTATTATGGTCTCCAATTAATTTTGAATCCCATTCTGATTTATGAAAAAATATCCTCTCACCTGTAACAGCTTCTCTTTCTAATTTATTTACTAACTTAATGTTTGCAATCAATTTATCACTATTTTTTTGAAATCTAAAAATATTAGTTTTCGCTTTCCAATATGAACCAAAAGTTTTGTGATAATTCGGGTTATTGGGATCAGCTGAACTTAAATGATCTTTAAACAAATTTACTAGAACGGATATTCTCGGGCTGTATTTAATGTCTTCCAACTGAAAACTAGAAAGCTCCAAAACCACCCAATCATTTTTTGCAATTTTATCAATAAAAGAAAATGGAGCAATACCGATATTACCTCCTAGGAAAACCTTCTTCTTACTAGCTTTAATTATCTCGTAAATTAAAGAACTTGTTGTCCCTTTCCCTTTTGTTCCAGTAACTCCAACTATATTTTTAGACGGACAAATTTCAAAAAACAAATTCATTGGTGAACTAATAACCAAATTTTTATTCTTTTTTCGAGAGTTCACTAAATCTTCGTCAAAAAGTGGCCAACCAGGAGAACGGAATAATATATCAAAATCAGAAAAATTATTCTTTGTTTGAGTCAAATTCCAATAGATATTCTTCTTGTTTTTATACTTAGCATATTTTTGTCCAAGAATTTTTGAATCCCTAGAATCAAAGACAGAAATATTGCAATCTACTTTTTTCTTCAATAAAAAATCTACCAGGGCTTCATTCTCTGCGCCAAGACCAAGAAAGGCAATATTTTTATTTTTAAATCTAGTTATTGACATAATCTGTTTAAAATGTTATAAATATTAGTTGTTTCGCTGTTCTTTCTTTCAACAATAGCAAAAGGAGATAGTAATGCAAATATTATCAATTCAAGATGAAGCACATCAATACCTCTCTCTCTTAATTCAGTTCATGAACTTTGAAAAACTTTCAGCGTTAGTTGAAGCAATCGACAGTGCTGAATTTCATGAACAAAAATTACAAATTGCAAAAGACCCAAAATACGCTCCAGACAGGGTTGAGTATTTATGCGATACTGACGGGAAACCATTATTATCTGCAATATGTTTTATTGAAAAATTTGCGATAGTAAAAGGATTCCCTGAAAACTTTGTATCGACGCGACTTCGTTCCTATTTGAAAACACCTGATTAATAAAATTTACTAGGAATGTTTTTACAAGAAACCCTCCTCAAGGACTGATTTTCAGTCCTTTTTTTTATTCCATCTCCTCCCAGTTTTTACCAGCTTTTGAATCAACAACCAATGGAACTTTTAATTTCATCACACCTTCCATTATCTCTTTTATTTCTGCTGTAAATTTATCTTCTAGCTTGTCATCAATTTCAAAAAGTAATTCATCATGGACTTGCAACAACATTTTTACCTCTTCTGTTTTATATCCTTTCACAATAAATTTATGAACTTCTATCATCGCTTTTTTTATCATATCGGCAGCCGTCCCTTGTATTGGAGTATTTATGGCCATTCGCTCTGCTCCTTTTCTGACCATGGCCATTGATGAGTTTATTTCTGGCAAAGCTCTTTTTCTGCCAAACATAGTTTCCACGAAACCATCTTTTTTAGCTTGTTCTATCGTGTTATCTAAATACTTTCTAATTTTTTTGTATACTTCAAAATACTGATCAATAAATTCTTTCGCTTGTGCATAGGATATATCTGCATTTTGAGAAAGACCATGTGCTCCTTGTCCGTAAAGGATACCAAAATTAACTGCTTTGGCCTCTCGTCTCATTTCTGGGCTAACATCACCTAACTCAACACCATTTATTTCTGCAGCAGTCGAAGTGTGAATATCAACTCCTTCATTAAACGCTTTTATCATCTTAGAATCCCCAGACATATGAGCGGCAATTCTTAATTCTATTTGTGAATAATCAAGCGCTACCAAAATTTTCCCTTTTCCTGCCACAAAAGCTCTTCTTACTTTCCGTCCGAGCTCCGTTTTAACTGGAATATTTTGCAGATTTGGTTCTGTCGATGAAAGTCTTCCAGTTGCCGCGACTGCTTGATTATAGCTTGTGTGGATTCTACCAGTTTTTTTATTAACCAACTCTGGCAGAGTATCAATATAGGTAGTAATCAGTTTGTTCAATTCTCTGTATTCTTGAATTTGGGGAATAATTTTATGAGAGTCTTTCAATTTTTCAAGTTCGTCAGCTGAAGTAGAGAAGCCAGTTTTTGTTTTTTTAATACCCTCAGAAGACAATTCCAATTTTTCAAACAATATTTCTTTGAGTTGCTTAGTCGAATTAATATTGAATTCAACTTCAGCCAAATCCCATATTTTTTTCTGTATTTTTTCAAGATTTTTATGAGATTCCTTGCTTAAAGTTATCAGAAATTTACTATCTAGCTCAATGCCATTTTGTTCCATTTGAGCTAGAACCTCAACCAAAGGCAATTCAATATTATTATACAAATCTGAAAAATTATTCTTCTTTATCGCCTTGGACAATTTCTCGTAAAGTCGATTTGTAAAATCAGCATCTTCACATGAATAAATTCCTAGTTTTTGTGTATCTAATTCAGCAAAAGTTATTTTGTCCTTTCCTTTCCCAAGCAGGTCTGCTGTAGCAATTTTCTCAAAACTTAGTTCAGAAAAAGTTACCACATCAAGGTTGTGCTGACGAGAACCAGAATTTAGAACATATGAAGCAAGCATTGTGTCAAAATCTATTCCAAAAACATTCACTCCGTTATTTATCATCACCCTCATATCAAATTTCATATTATGAGCACACTTTTTTATCTTCTCGTCTTCAAAGATAGGCTTCAGCCCATCCAAGAATGGATGGAATTTTGAATTTTGAATTTTGAATTTTGAATTATTTTGATAATTAAACAAATCAACCTTTTCATTCGATCCGCCAGCTGGCGGACTAAATTCTTCATTCGAAATTACTACGTAGTAGGCTATTCCTTCTTTCCAAGAAAAACTAATTCCTAACAATAGAGAGGTTATTGTATCAAAGCCAGTTGTTTCTGTGTCAAAACTAAAATGTTTTTGCTTTTTTAATTCAAGCAAAAACTTATCAAAATCTTTTTCAGTTTCAACTATCTTATATTTAAAATTCTCTTTATCTCTCTCAAATTTATCAACCTCGTTTTCTTGAGTATTATTTTTTGATAACTCCTGCACCCTTGGCAAAAGAGACTTGAATTCTAACTCACTAAATAGATCTAATATTTTACTCAAATCAAAATCCTTAAAACGAGCTTTTTCTAAATCGAGCTTTATTTCAACATCAGTTTTAATCGTAGCCAAATCCCTACTCATAAACGCGTCTTCCTTATGTTCAATTAACAACTCTTTTATTCTGGGTGACAAAACATTGTCTAGGCCATTTTTCAAAACCTTCTTATCTATTTTCTCAAGCTTACCTTCAATGAAATTATAAAGATTATCAAGAGTAACAAACTTATTCAATATTCCAACAGCCGTTTTTTCTCCAATCCCACGAACACCAGGAATATTATCACTCGGATCGCCTCGCAAAGCTTTATAGTCAATAACTTGCTCCACACTTATCCCATATTTTTCAACTACAGCTTTTGAGTCATAAATAACACTATCAGAAAGTCCACGACTCATCGTATATACCTTCGTACTCTTATCAATCAACTGCAATGTATCCATATCACCAGTCAAAATTATTTTATCAATACTCCCATCCGTAGTCTTAGAAATAGTCCCAATCAAATCATCAGCCTCAAATCCAGACTTCTCAAATATCGGAACACCAAAAGCAGTCGCAATCTCACGCACCCTCGGAAATTGAGAATACAACTCATCAGGAGCCTTTTCTCTTTTTGCTTTATACTCACTAAATTGTTCGTGCCTAAAAGTTGGCCCTTTCTTATCAAGAGTCAATATAATATGACTTGGTTTAAAGTCTTTAATGGCTTTTATCAAAACGCTAGTAAAACCATAAACAGCATTAGTAATTTCACCACTTTTTGTAGCAATTGTAGGGGGCAAAGCATGAAAACTCCGATGAATCAAAGCATTCCCATCAATAATAATCAATTTTTCTTTATTTTTACTCATACCCCCATTACATCACAGAAAATAGCATTAGACAAGAATCAAAAAAACAGTTTAACCACCTCTGTCATTCTGGAACGAAGCGAAGCGATAGAATCTCGTGCCCCTCTCTGTCATTCTGAGGGAGCTAAAGCGACCGTGAGAATCCCATACCACCAAAGATAAGCTCGAATGATGTTTCTTATATAATTATATGTTGTTACAATAATAAATCTCTCCCCCCCCCGCATACATTGACAAACCACCTACAATTACCTAAGTTAAACATAGTTCTTTTCATCGTGTATACAACTCGTAACCACTAAAAGGAGAATAGATATGTTTCTAACTTTGTATTTACCTTTATTTATTGTTTTTACCAGCATTCTTGCCATACTTTTTCTGTTACTTTTTTCTTTCAGGGGTCATGACAGCTATTACAAAACCATAGAATCATCCAGGGCATTCATTGCCTTCGCGGTCATCCAAATGTCAGCAATTTTTGGAATTGACTATTTCAATGAATCACTTTACAACAACTACAATTTTATCTACATATTTATTGTCTCAAGCATTGTGTTCGCCTGTATCTATTTCCCGATTCTCAATTTAGTCCCAAGCTATAGCTCTGTAAACAGATTTTTTCTGTCATCCTTATTCGCCCTTCTCTCACTTACCACCACTGAATTCTCCTTTTTCTCTATTTACTCAGCCCCTTTCTCAGCTTGGTCAGTTTTTTTTTCCGCCCTTTTACTAATTACGATAATATCGGGAATAATCATTGTGTATACTCACTTCTTTTCTCAATCAACCGAACAACTCCTCCCCTTCGAGTAAGGTTCCAAAAGCCAGCTATCCCAAGCTGGCTTTTTTTATTTTTATAATGTAATTATAACCTATGAATAGTATAATTTAGAAAAAGTAGAATATTCTATAGATGTTCAAGACCACGAACATAACAACACATAGAGGAACTATTACAACTTCCCCTCCAATCATGTTAAACTATAATAAACTAAGAATTAATATCTCTTTATGAAAAAAATAGCATTTCTATCTGGCTTAACTGCCCTACTAGTCGCTTCGGGTTTAAGTGGCTATGCAATCGTAAAAAAATCAGACTGCAACCCAGACCTAGCAAATCCCCAAGAATACCAAATAGAAAATGTTATTGATGGTGATACCCTAAAAATAAAATACCAAGACGGCAAAACCGACCGCCTCCGTCTCCTTAGCATCAACGCCCCCGAGATAGACGAATGCTACGGGAAGGAATCAAAGAAAGCCCTAGAAAAATTAATCAAAAACCAAGAACTAAGATTCGACAAAGATATTTCTGGCCTCGATATTTACGACCGCCTTCTTCGTTACATAACAATCATCTCCCCCGACCCCAAAGAAGATAATACCCTCGTAAACTATTATCTCGTCCGCAACGGCTTTGCCTTCCATTATTCAAATCCACCAGACAATCGTTACAAAGACATGCTCATATCAGCCCAAAGAGAAGCCAAAAAAGAAAAACTCGGAATGTGGGAAGCCTGCGATTATAATAAAAGTAAAGAAGAGGAAGACAATACAAATGAAAGAGAAAAAGACTCAGGACCAACAGACCCCAATTGCATCATAAAAGCCAACATCTCAGAAAAAGGTTACGGCAAAACATACCTAATCCCAGGATGCGACAACTACAACAGTGTGAAGATAGATGAGAAAAAAGGCGAAGCATATTTCTGCACAGAAAAAGAAGCCCAAAAAGCCGGCTTCCGAAAAGCCACAAACTGCCCAGCATCAGAATAATAAATTTTGTAAAACATGAGCATCTAAAAAACACCTAGCGATAGGTGTTTTTTGTGAACAATGGATGGTCATTGAAGAAGTAAATGCCATGTTGTAATATTATTTAATACTAGAGATAGTTTAACAAAACTAATCGTCTTCACTCGGCATCAATAAAATTTTTGTTAACTCCTCTAGTTTAAAAGCATTATCAATTTTTTTAATATACACACGGTATGTTTTTAAGCACTGTGATATCATAAATGAGTAAAACGTCTCCATCCTTCCTTCAGCAGCCTTGCTAAATGCATTGTTTTGAGCCATTCGGTTAATATTCCAAATAATTATAGGATGATACCTGTTGTTTTTTAAAATTTTGTTCATTATCAATCTACCTGTTCTTCCGTTCCCATCAATAAAAGGATGGATTTTTTCATAATCATAATAAAATTTAAATGCCAATTCTGGAGGATAATATTTGTCTTTATTTTTTATATACCAACCAAACAGATCGTCAAGAGCTTTTTCAATTTTCTCCCACTCTAAACACTCCATATTGCCTGCAATAACCCTTCCCTTTCTTAGACCTAGTTTTTTTGGCTCGTGTTTCAAGAGTGTTGAATGGAGTTTAATTAATGAGGCCTTAGAGAAATTAAACGATTTATCAACAAATTTAATAGCATTAATTGTGTTGTTTACCTCATCGATTTTAAGCTTTTTACCAGGATCTCCAGCAACAATTTGGGCAATATTTTCCCTCGGGACTTTACTCCCCTCAATTTTGTTTGAGTTATAAATAAAGTCTATCATAAAAGCTCTCTCTAGCGCTGAATCGCCAATATTTCCCATATCTTCTTTTTTTCTAAAAAACATGGCTCTTAGTTTTTCGAGTTTATCGATTCCAACATATTTAATAAGCTTTTTATCAACAACCTTGTTTGTCCAATAGTCGGTTCGTTCTTTTATTTCTAGGGTTGTAATATTATAAATAAAATCACTTAATCTTTTTGGATCCGGACCCGGGACGTCTGTTGACCCCAAAATCTTTCTTTTTATAATAGACTTATTTTTGTCAATATATATGCTTGCCGAAGCATACCAATATTCATTTTTTCCACTTTTTAACTTGTATGTTTTCATATAATAGTTATGTAAACTTATATCATAATTATTATACCAAATATAAGAGAAAAGTAAAGGTAAAATATGCAAAGATATTGAATTAGTTACAAAAAATACCCTATATTAAACAAATTATCGGTATATACTAGTATGCTATAATAATAGTATTAGCACTATAAAAATATACTATAACTATATAATATTTTAACTATGCGTTAACTACTTCCGCCACGGCACATTCTCTCGCTAAAGGACTGTGACATCGGTCAGCTGGCTCCTGGTTGTACCCGGAGTTGTAGTGCAAACCGTAATTAAATATTTTAGTAGTCATTCATCCCATCACAATCTCTCGTCAGAGAACTGTAATATCACCCGCTGGCTCCATACTGTGTGTGGAGCTTTTTCACCCCGTCACAGTCTCTCGCCAGAGGACTGTGACGTCGTTTTATATATACATGCCCGCCGGCTTCCGAAAAGCCACCAACTACCCAACTTCAGATTATTAAGATTTCTGAATATTAGTATTTAAAAAGCCCTCACATTATTTAAAAGAAAAGGGGTCAGGTACCTTTTTTCAATCATTGAAGTCACCTGCTGGCTCTTAGTTGTACCAAGAGCTAAAATGCAAAACATACCTAATCTCTCCTCTTGTCATTGCGATCCGCCAGCTGGCGGAAAAGCAATCTCTTTGTACACAGCAAATTAATTCCAAATAATAGAGTACCCTATAGGGTACTCTATAGAGGACTCTAAAAATATTTCTAAAA
>JAQIDC010000041.1 GCA_027858235.1 Patescibacteria group bacterium
TTTGGGAAGATAATCAGCTTTCATTTTCATAATAGTTGAAACTATTTCTACAGCTTGTGCTCCGGCAAGGATTTGTTTAATAACTCCTTCGCTGTCATGAATTCCGGTAGTAGCAACTAAAGGCAATTGAATTTTATTACTTAATAAAGCTATCCATCGTAAGGATGTAGAGATTTCTTCAGGAGTACTTAATATATTTGAAGAAATAATTTTCATTTTCACTAAATCAATATCGGGATTATAATATCTATTAAATAAAACAAAAGCATCGAGATTTTTTGTCCAGCTTAATTTTTGTATTAATTGAGCTAAGCCTGCGGAATATTTGCTCATTTTTAAGGCAATAGGTATTTTGATATTTTTTCTAACATCAGAAATAATATCAAAATATTTTTTTTCATTTTCTACACTACTTAAATTAATATCCGAAGGCAACATAGAAACATTAATTTCTAAAGCATCTGCTCCAGCATTTTCTATTTTTTTTGAAAAAGCAATCCATTCTTTATTATCAGTACAATTTATACTTGCGATAACCGGAATATTAACAGCTGCTTTAGCATCTCTAATTAAATTAATATAGTCGCTGGTGCTCTTTTCTTTTGTATAATATCTAGCATAATCGTGTGCTTCGGGATAATCGTGATAATCTTGATTTTCACTTTTCCCCATTTCCATAAGAATTTGTTCTTCGAAAAGTGATTTTAGAACAACGGCTGCAGCACCAAATTTTTCTAAATTTTTAATTTTTTCCACAGAATCGGTTAATCCCGAGCTTCCAATAATAATTGGATTCTTTAAATTTAATCCAAGATATTTTACAGACAAATCCATTTTTAATGATTTTAATTAGTTGAACAAAGAGATATTTTAATAGCCAAACATTTTTAATATCTAAAATTAAACTCTTTATTGTTGAATTGTTTGATCAACAAAAGTTCTTTGTTGTAATTCTCTGTCAAGCATCAATAATCCATGTTTATTTCCTTCCATCATTTTTAATTGTTGCAATATTCTATCTACATTAGCTTCTTCTTCAACTTGTTCGGAAACAAACCATTGCAACATATTATATGTAGCATGATCTTTTTCTTCGAAAGAAATATCCACCAGATTATTTATTAATCCGGTAACCTTTTGTTCATGCTTCAAAGTGTCTTCAAAAATTTCAATTTCGTCTTTCCATTCAGTTTTTACAGCATCGATTGGTTTTAATAAAACTCTTCCTCCACGTTCATTTACATAATTGAAAAATTTCATCACATGCGATATTTCTTCCTGATATTGAATTTTCATCCAATTGGCAATACCAGAGAGATTTTTATTCTCGAGATAAGCTGCCATTGAAAGATAAAAATAAGCAGACCAATACTCAGCATTAATTTGCTCGTTTAGTTCTTTTTCTATTCTATTATTTAACATATTTTATTTTTTATTATTAGAAATTAGGGATGCAAAAAATATTCTGCATCCCATTTATAATTTACTCAACAGTAACTAGTACTTCTTCACTTTGCCATAATCCGTGTTTAGTACAGAAAGCCTGAGCTCTTAACTTCATATTTTTTTGTGGTACAATATAAAAGTCAACTTCTAGGTTATTATCTTCGTTACCAAGAGCTCCTTCAATAAAGTTTGCTTCGGCAAGCATTTTTTCACCATTCCATAATTGAACCCATGCTATATAATGATCAGGATCATCAGGATGTGGATATTCTTCTCCAACTTTTACTTTTACCTTATGTTTTTTCCCTTTTGCAGCATTTTTATCGCAATGAATAAAAGCCGAATGTCTGTCGATATAATCTTTTTTTGCTTCTCTATCTATTTGAGAAATGTCTTCGTATTTATTAATTTTCATGATATTTGATTTTAATTAGATATACAATTTACAAATTATATTTGTTTTTTTTAATGATTACTTAAATAATCTGCTACTCCATCTTGAGTTGCTTTCATTGCATCGTCTCCTTCTTTCCAGTTGGCAGGACAAACTTCTCCATATTCTTCGAAGTGTTGCAATGAATCAACCATTCTCAAAGCTTCGTCGATACTTCTTCCTAATGGAAGATCGTTAATTACCGAATGGCGAATAACTCCTTTTTTATCAATTAAAAATAATCCACGATAAGCAACGGGTGCCCCATTGAATTTTATTGTTCCATCGTCGTTATAGTCATATTCACCAGCTAAAACTCCGAAATTTTCGGCAATAGTTTTCGACAAATCGGATACTATAGGATATTTAACTCCTTTAATGCCTCCTTTGTTTAAATCGGTTTGTAACCATGCCAAGTGCGAAAACTCAGAATCTGTTGAGCAGCCGACTACAGCAACATTTCGTTTTTCAAATTCAGCAATTTTTCTTTGAAATGCTAACAATTCTGTTGGGCAGACAAAAGTAAAATCAAGTGGATAAAAAAAGAATATTACATCTTTTTTCCCTTTATATTGCTCTAAAGAAAAGTCTTTAACTATTTCGCTTCCATTAATTACTGCGTTCGCCTTAAATTCCGGCGCTTTTTTACCTATTACTTAAATATCTAAATTGAAATTTCATTTATAAAATCAGATGTTTTGGAAGCCAAGAATTGTTTTATTTGACTTCTTTAAACAATTTTAAATTACATTTTTGTCAATTTTAGCTTTAATTCATATCAAAAACTGTGTTATGTATTGTATTTCAGTTACTTATCATGCAAAATGGCATAATCCTCCCTATTGTTTTAATTATTCAACTAAATATCAGACGTTTACATTTATGCTGCATCCAAAAACTCATATAATTCAATCCAGTTGCTTTTGCAATAATAATTTTCATATATCTTAACTTCGTTAGTGTGCCCACCACTTACAACTTTACCGGGTACAACTATAAACCACTCTCTAAAAGTCTGATGCTCTTGTCTTTTTATCTTTTTATGTCTGCTCCTCATCATTACTGATATGTTATAAGCAAAGCAATTTAGTTGCCATAAAATATCATTGGACCAAAAATCATCAGTCAATGTTTTGCCAGCAAGTAGTTGACCTTTAACCTGTTCTATCCATGTTTCACTTGTAGAACGTTCCTTGTATAAATCATGTAATTCAACTGCATCTTTTTTTGAATAACTACTTACATAACAGGCATATTGATATACCGGTATAATTTGTTTTTCGCCCATAAAATCTCTTTGGACATATTCTTTTACAGTACGGATGGCTTTTAAGTTTCTAACTTTACCATTCCATGATTTGGTTGTGTAATCAAATTCACATATTGCGGTATCTTTTTTCCCGGGCACTGCTGTCCATGTTTGTTTTTCAAGCAGGTTTGTTAAATTTTTGAGTTTTACTTTTATTAAATAATCCCATCTAAAATCTTCCAATGTATCTAATAGAGCACCACCAAAATATCCACTGTCAGCTCTAAAAAATACATTTTCTATTGTTTGGGGCAAGGACGCTTGTGTTTCTTTCAAAAATTCAGACATTCCGTTTGACGTATAAGCATCCCCGCTTCTAAACCATGTGTTGTATAGTACTTTTGTATTACTCTCAAACAATAATTGTGGATGATAACTTTTTGCTCCTTTCTTTTTGGGATTAAAACCTTTTTTAGCTCCCTCTTGATTACCACAAGTCATGCTTACTGTTGAATCCCCATCAAATATTATATGTGGTAATCCAATGTTTTTTATGAATATAGAGTTTTTCCTTAATAGTTCCTCTTCTAATTTCCTTGCACCCGATTGCCCCATTTTTTTTAAAGTGTCCGAGATAATATTCTCGTTCAAAGCCTTTTGAAGCCCCAGATTAACTTGAATTAAAGGATCTTGTGTAAAGTTAGCTATCTTCTTAATTCTGTTTATGCCTGATATAGAAGCGAAAGTTATAGCCATAATTACTTGAAACTTTGTGAACTTTGTTGCATTCTCTTTCTTTGTCGGGAATAATTTAGAAATTGTTTTTATAGTTTTATCTCTTTTTAAAAATTTTGCTACTGCATTGATACCAGAATACATTGTGATATTACCACCTGTAAATGAGTATTTTATGTGTTTTATTTTGCTGTTAATAAATTTAGTTGTACTTTTCATGTACTAAGTGATGTTTAAATGTGTTATTTTTGTTGTTTAACACGCTAAAAATAAACATTTTACATCACTTTTACAAATTTTTATTTTACATTTTTAAGTATTAATTAACTGCGAAATTATAATAAAGTTTGATACTAAAAACTAATATATAACATAATGGTGGAATAAATATGTTTTTTTTCTGCTTTTTTTATTGTGTCTTTAATGGATTTAGATTTATTTAATTCTTGTTGAATAGTTTTATTAAAGTTAATATCTTTGTATTAAATAAAAATAGGAATTATGAAAACTGGAAAAGTACGTGTACGATTTGCTCCCAGTCCTACGGGACCATTACATATGGGAGGCGTAAGGACTGCCCTATTTAATTATCTGTTTGCAAAAAAACATGATGGAGAATTTATTCTACGTATTGAAGATACTGACCAAACAAGATACGTTCCCGGCGCAGAAGATTATATTATAGAATCGTTGAAATGGTGCGGAATAAAAATTGATGAGGGAGTAGAACAAGGCGGTCCATATGGTCCATATAGGCAATCTGACAGAAAAACATTATATAAAGAATTTTCTGACAAACTTGTTAACTCCGGTAATGCATATTATGCTTTCGATACTGCTGATGAGTTAGAAGCAATGCGTGAAAGATTAAAAACAGAAAAAAATGATATCCAGCAATATAATGAATTGACGAGAGGAAGAATGAGAAATTCTTTAACCCTATCGAAAGAAGAAGTTGACGAATTATTAAACTCTGGAGTTAAGCATGTTGTTAGATTCAAAATGCCAAAAAACAAAAAAGTTATTGTAAATGATATTATTCGTGGTGAAGTTATAGTTCATACCGATCAACTTGACGATAAGGTGTTATTTAAATCGGATGGTATGCCAACGTATCATTTAGCAAACATAGTTGACGATCATCTTATGAAAATAAGCCATGTTATTCGTGGTGAAGAATGGTTGCCCTCGCTTCCTCTACATTATATGCTTTATGACGCTTTAGGATGGAAAGATACAATTCCTGAATTTGCGCATTTACCTTTGCTGTTAAAACCTAGTGGAAAAGGAAAACTCAGTAAAAGAGATGGAGATAAATTAGGCTTTCCGGTTTTTCCTCTCGAGTGGAAAACCGATAAAGGAGATATTTATCCCGGGTATAGAGAAAATGGATACTTTCCTGATGCTTTTGTAAATATTATTGCCTTACTTGGATGGAACCCCGGCACGGAACAAGAACTTTTTGATATTAAAGAACTCTCGAGAAGTTTTGACATGGAAAAAGTTGGTAAATCAGGATCTAGATTCGACCCAGAAAAAGCCAAGTGGTTTAATCATAAATATTTGCAAAAAAAATCGAATAGCAATTTAACAGTATTATTTCATAAAGAATTGGAAAAGAAAGGAATAAAATCAAATGATGATTTTGTTGCTAAAATTATTTCTCTTGTTAAAGAAAGAGTAAGTTTTGTTTCCGAATTATGGAATGAATCATTTTTCTTTTTTGAGGCGCCTAAACAATACGATGCAAAATTTGTGAAAAAGCAATGGAAAGAAAATACACCTAAAATATTATCGGATATTAAAAAGCAATTCGAAGAACTCGAAAATTTCGATTTAGTGAATATCGAAAGAGTAATAAAAAATTATCTTGAAGAAAATGAATTGGGAATGGGAAAAGTGATGAATCCAATGCGATTAATTCTTGTTGGTGCAGGAAAAGGACCAGGCGTTTTTGAAATAATTGAAATATTAGGTCGTCAGGAAACTATAAAAAGAATAGATGCAGGAATTGAAAATATTAAAAAATAATTTTTTTTTGAAAGAATTGCTTATTGTAATAAATAAGTTTATTGTTAACAATATATTATAAAAAAAGAAAAGCAGAGGTTAGAAACTCTGCTTTTTATGTTTAAGATATTTATTTCTACTTATTTCTTTTCCCCCAGTTATCGCGTAAAGGAACCGTTCTGTTAAAAATCAGATTTCCCGGTTTAGAATCTACAGAATCGACACAGAAATATCCTAATCTTTGAAATTGAAATTTTTCTTCGGCTTTAATGTCTTTTAAGCTTGGTTCTACCTGGCAATTATCTAAAACAGTAAGCGAATTAGGATTTATTAAATCTTTAAAATCTTTATCTTTTTGTCCGGCAGGATCTTCAACCATAAATAATCTGTCGTATAGACGAACTTCGGCTGGCAGTGAATGCTTTGCCGACACCCAATGTAATGTTCCTTTAACCTTTCGTTTGCTTGCTTCTGTTCCACTACCGCTTTTTGATTCAGGGTCGTAAGTGCATATTAGCTTGGTAATATTACCATCTTTGTCTTTTATTACATCTTTACATTTAATAATATAAGCACTTTTTAAACGTACTTCTCTCTCTGGCGCAAGTCTGAAGAATTTCTTCGGAGCATCTTCCATAAAATCGTCTTGCTCTATATACAGTTCTCGTGAGAATGGCATTTCTCGAAAACCCATACTTTCGTCCTCAGGATTGTTGGTTGTTTTTAACATTTCAACTTTCTCTTCAGGATAATTTTCTATAATTACTTTCAATGGTTTAAGTACTGCCATTACCCTTGGTGCCGTTTTGTTTAAATCTTCCTTAATGCTATGTTCAAGTAATGCAACATCAATAACATTATTCCTTTTTGCAACACCAATTTTCTCGGCAAAGTTTCTTATCGATAAGGGCGTGTATCCTCTTCGTCTCAAACCCGAAATTGTTGGCATTCTTGGGTCATTCCACGCTGTTACAATTTTTTTCTCTACAAGTTCGAGCAATTTTCTTTTACTCATAATTGTGTAGCTAAGATTTAAACGTGCAAATTCAATCTGTCGTGGTCGGTATGCACCTGGCTCAACAATTTGATCGAGAAACCAATCGTATAATGGTCGGTGTACTTCAAATTCTAATGTACATATAGAATGAGTTATTCCCTCAATATAGTCGGATTGCCCATGAGCAAAATCGTACATAGGATAGATCTGCCATTTATAGCCCGAGCGATGATGTTTTTTGTTTAATATACGATACATTATTGGATCGCGCATATGCATATTTGGAGATGTCATATCTATATTTGCTCGAAGAACTTTTTCTCCACTTTTATATTCTCCGTTTTTCATTTTCTCGAAAAGATCGAGATTTTCTTCTATAGTACGACTTCTATAAGGACTCTCTATTCCTGCTTGTGTAGGAGTTCCTCTTTGTTCGTTTATTAGCTCAGGAGTTTGGTCATCTACGTATGCTTTTCTTTTTTTTATTATTTGTATAGCCCATTCGTGTAATTGACCGAAATAATCAGATGTATATAATGCTTTGCCTTCCCATTCGAAGCCTAACCATTTAATATCTTCTTTTATAGAATTTACATATTCTACATCTTCCATCTCGGGGTTGGTATCGTCAAATCGCAAGTTGGTTTTTCCATTGTACTTTTCCCCTAAACCAAAGTTAAAACAGATAGATTTTGCATGCCCAATATGTAAATATCCATTAGGTTCAGGCGGAAAACGAGTATAAACTATTCCCTTATTTTTGTTGTTTTTTATGTCTTCTTCTACAATAGATTCTATAAAATTGAGCGACTTCTTATTTTCTTTATTTTCTTGCATGCGACTATTTTTCTTTATTCTAACAATATCCTATTATATAAATATTTATATAATTTAGTAATGTACAAAAG
>JAQIDC010000042.1 GCA_027858235.1 Patescibacteria group bacterium
ACGCAGGAAAAACAAAACTGGTTATACATTTGCTATCCCCGGGATTTAAGCCGGTACAAATCACTTCCGATTTAAGAAGCTTTTGGGATAACACCTATTTCGAGGTCAGGAAAGAATTAAAGCGACGTTATCCTAAACATTCATGGCCTGATGACCCCTGGAACGAAACAGCCATTCGGGGTGTAAAACGTAAATAGAAGTATTAAGAAACTCTGTTTAAGGTTAAGGTTATCCGGTTATATCCCCATCGCAGCCGCACGATTTTATCGTGTGGTTTAGCCGCAGGCTAATTATTAGTATTTTAAAATTTGGAAAAACAAATTATTAATGAGCCATAATTACAAGAAGATTATAGAAACAGCAGTGCTGCAGATTATGCCGGAGAAAAGGGAATGTTGGATAATGTTATTGTAGTAAAATAAATACAAACCACGCGATACAATCGCGCGTTAGCAGAGGTAGTGAACTTCAAACATTTCGTTCAATATCGACTTTTTCAATCATTACGTTGATGTTTTTTCGTTTTTTAATCAACGCATTGATTGTTTTAGGGTATTTATTAGTCAACATATTGATTGTTTAAAAATTTCTAGCATCTTTGTGAAAATAAAAAATGACTTATGGAAGTTCTGTTTCAACGATTTACATAGAAATATGCCCGGACACAAGTAAAGACTACGCGCCTGCTTGAGCAAGAAATTGATTGGGATAACCAACTTATTGGAAATAAACAGGGGAAAAGCTGATTTGAGCCGCAGGGCGGTAATGTACAACATGTGCGGACTTTCACTCAGGGAGTTTATTAATTTCGAAACCGGTGAAAAATTTGAGCCCATAAGTTTTGAAGAATTAATGACGAACCACCGGCAGATAGCAGCTGAAATAATTAGCAAAATAAAACCATTGATGTATTTTGCCAGGTACTTACAATATGGCTACTACCCTTTCTATCTCGAAAATAAAAACACCTACCACAGCAAACTTGAGCAAGCTGTACACCTTATACTTGATGTTGATATACCGCAATACGAGCAGGTTCAGATATCGAATATTATAGCCATGAAAAGGCTTTTGCAAATTATTGCTTCATCGGTTCCCTTTAAGCCTAACTATACAGCCATTAGCCAGCGTAGCGGCATTAGTATAAACTCACTTAAAAGCTACATTTCGTACCTAAGCGATGCCGAACTAATTTTGCTCTTGCACCCGCGAAACAAGGGCATGGGCAACTTGGGCAAGCCTGAAAAGATTTATCTTCAGAACCCTGGGTTGGTCTATAATATGGTGGGCAAAAATGCTGAAATTGGCAACGTACGCGAAACATTCTTCTATAACCAAACAAGCCGTATGGCTGAAGTAAATGCCTCACCACAAGCCGACTTTTTTGTAAACGGCCAATATACTTTCGAGATTGGGGGTAAAAACAAAAAGAAAAAACAAATTGCCAATGTACCCGATTCGTTTATTGTGATGGACGACATTGAAACCGGATACGATAATGTAATCCCCTTATGGATGTTCGGATTCTTGTATTAATGCTGTTTTTATTATTCAGATAACATATTTATATTTGTTTTATCCTTATTAAACCATTGTTAAACTAAAACATCATTATATCATTATCATGAAAATATTACGACTCAAAACTCTACTTAAAATACTGTCAGTCTTATTTCTTGCTTCCAATCTTTCATGTATTAAAAATTCCAGAAATGAAATACTTGAAACGAACTCATTTTACACCATTCCATTTGCTGAAATAGTCAAAACCAAAAGTGAAGTTAGATTGTCAGAATTTGCAACGGATGTTGAATTCATTCAGTTTGAAAACACTCTGCTCCCCCTCGTTTAGCTTCAGCGTAACTGCCTCCGATAAAACATCGGGAAGGGGTTTACTCCCTGTCGTTTGTAACGACACATTGTTATTTGGTTGCTGCAAGCATCAAATGACTTCTTCCTACACCAACAAGCAACAAATGACTACTGACCAATGACTAATCACAATTTGCTTTATTCAACAATAATTTTTAGCTTAGTAAGCTGAATATAAACAGAAAACGCCGGTGCCCCATAAACCCACCATAACACTTCAGCACAATGTTCACAGATAAAAATCCATTTGTAATATAGATTTATAAGATATAAAACAACACATAAAAGGAATAAACTCAATTGTATTTAGCCAAATGTTAGGCAAAATTAAAGAAGCCAGTTAGCTACTTAAGGTTGAAATTATAAAAGTGTATATTTGAACCTTATTTGATTTTAAGAATAGATTTTAGAATGAGTAAAGATATAGATCAACAAAATATTAACGTAGTACACAACATAGACTCCCGAAAGTTATCAGAAATAATTTCGCCTGATGTAAAGGTACAAACGACTATTACCTCTCCTCCATATTTTGATATGAAAGATTATGGCGCAAAGAATCAAGTAGGGTTTGGTCAGAACTATGAGGATTACCTTGACGATTTGCAATCAATTTTTGGAGATGTTCTTGAAAGGACAAATGACGACGGAACACTTTGGATCATTATTGATTCCTTTAAAAGAGATAATCAGATTGTAACACTTCCTTTTGATTTGTCTAATAAACTAAAGGAAATAGGTTGGTTGTTACAAGATGTCTTGATTTGGAAAAAAGATAAAACAGTTCCTTGGTCTAAAAATGGCTTTATACAGAGGAAATTTGAATATATTTTGTTCTTTTCAAAGTCCCCTAAATTTAAAACTAATAAAGATAGTGTTAGGGTTTATGATACATCCCAACTAAAAAAATGGTGGGTTAAATATCCTGAAAGATATAACCCTAAAGGCAAAGCACTTGATGAGATATGGGAATTCCCAATTCCAACACAAGGATCTTGGGGTGACCAATACGTAAGACACTTTTGCCCCTTACCAAAAGAAATGGTAGCGACAATGATTGTATTGAGTACAAATGAAGGAGATGTTGTATTAGATCCTTTTGCGGGTAGTGGCACAGTTCTTTCTCAATCCGCGAATATGAAAAGAAATTATATAGGTTTCGAACTTAATAAAGATTATATTAAAATGTTTGAAGCATATCTAAAGAAATCACAAGAGACAAACCAAAAGGAGTACGAACTTTTTAAAGGGAATAACAATCAATCAAATTTCGAAAATACAATTCTTGAACTTAGGAGCTTAAAGTATGCTAGAGTTTTATTGAACAATATTCAAAAATCTACAGGCTTAGAAAAATTTCGAATTTTTGTTGAAACTAAAAACACAAGCAATGTTTCAAACAAGTTAATTAAGGTTGACTTTACATTTTTTGGTACTTATGATGAAACAATTAATTTAGAATTAATATCCGAATTTATTAACAAGCCACCGTTATCGAAGTTTGGGATTGAACCTAATTTCATATTTAAAAAAGCTTTAAAGCTCAATAATGAAAAACATTATGGTTATACAACAACTAACTCTTATTCATACAATAGACAATACGAATTGAATTCTGAAAAAATAAGAGTTATTAGTAAAATATGTGTTGATCTTAATGAAAATGACTACCTCTAAATCACATTTTTTATGAGAAGAACAAAAAAGAAAAAAACTACAAAAAGAAAAAAACTTTCTCCACAAGAAAAAGCACAGAGGTTAGAACAGAGAAATCAAAAAAAAGAAATTAGAACCATAATGAAAAATATGGGGTTTAATAGACTCTCATATATTGATGGTAAACATTTCATATATAATGAGAGAAGATCTGAGATGGATGATATTTTTATAAATGAAAACATCATTCTAATTACAGAATATACTATTGGAGACCCGGGAACACACTTGCTTAAGAAAAAAATATTCTATGATAAAATAACAGAGGATAAAAGAGAATTTATAGATTTCATGCTTAACACTGAGAAACTAAAGAGTTTTAAAGAGTATTATGACACTAATATAACAGGAAAATACTCAAAGAATCAATTACAGATACAAATAGTATATTGCTCGAAAAAATCAATTTCATCAGAACACAAGAATCAATTAAAAAATGTTGTTTTCTTTGACTATCAGATAGTACAATACTTTAAAAGTTTAACTAAAGCAATAAAAAGGTCTGGTATTTATGAGTTTTTAGAATTTATAGGGGTTCCGATAGAAAAACTTGGGGATAACATTAAAAATTCTTCATCTCGAACACCTCAAACATTTAAAGGAAATATCTTACCGGAAGAAAAAAGCAAATTTGATGAAGGCTATAAGATTGTATCATTTTATATTGATGCAGAATCTTTATTAAGAAGATCCTATGTTTTACGCCAAAATGGATGGAAAGATATTGATAATGCAGGACATTATCAAAGAATGTTAGAATCAAGTAAAATCTCTAGTATGCGGAAATACTTATATGAAAAAGATAGGGTTTTTATCAACAATATTATTACAACAATTTCTACAGATAAAATTAAACTATATGATAGAGACGGAAAGCCTTTAGCACTAAAAGAAAACGGTCAATTTGTAAATAGTGATTCATCAGAAATTGCACCAGCAAAAATTGAAATCGATGACTCTTGTAATATTATTGGATTAATTGATGGGCAACATAGAACATTTGCTTACCATGAAGGAGATGATATCTACGAAGAGAAAATTTCTAATTTGCGAAAAGAACAGAATTTACTTGTAACAGGCATTCTTTTTCCTGAAGATGAAACGCAGGCAAAAAGATTAAAATTTGAAGCAAATTTATTCTTAGAAATTAATTCTAAACAGAAAAATGTACCATCCTATATTCAACAAGAAATAGAATTAATGGTTAGTCCGTTTTCTTCTATTGCAATTGGTAAGAAAATACTCCTCAGACTAAATCTTAGTGGACCACTGTGTGATTTAATTGAAATGTATTGGTTTGAAAAGAAGAAAATAAAAACAGCATCAATTGTTAGTTATGGTTTAAGACCTTTAGTGAAAATTGAAGATGAAAAATCAAAAGATAGCTTATATACCAAATGGAATAATTCAGATAAACAGAAATTAAAATTAAAAGACATATCTGATTCTGATCTTTTAAATGAATATATTAATTTCTCCGTTGAAAAGATTAGAGATATTTTAATTGCATTTAATGCAAAATTAAGTTCGGAACAATGGCAAACATATAGTCCAAGTAATCCCAAAGGATTACTAACAGTCTCATTTATTAATGGTATTCTAAATGTTGTTAGAATATTGGTCGAGAATAATGAAATATCAGATACTGAAACATATAAAAGTAAATTAAAAGGCATTGAGAAATTTGAATTCAAGAAATTTAAATCAAGTCAATACAGAAAGATGGGTGAAGAGATTTATAATCAATATTTTAAATAAAAAAACTTTGCCTAATCGAATTCTAAGACTAAAACAAATTTCTTTCTAAATTATTTCTTTTAATTTTGATATTGCCGAACAACGACTGACGGTGAATTTTATACCGAAGAGTCACAAAATAGCAGGGTGCGTTTTTGTAAGCGCACTTTTTTTATTATTACAGTTATCGAACCTGTAATAATAAGCCGAACAACTTCCTGTCTATTTCGGACTATATTGACCCCTTTGGACAACTCTACCAACAAAAACAACGGGACGGAATAACAGGTCATAACAATTGAAAATTGGGAAAACAATTCACTCAATAAATGTTATCATTT
>JAQIDC010000043.1 GCA_027858235.1 Patescibacteria group bacterium
TCTCCTTGACTATTATAAAAAAATAAGGTAATACTATATATATTGTATTACAAATAAAGAGAATATTAATAACTTATGTCAGTACCAAAAAAGCGAAGGACCCCAGGTTCCGCGGGAAGAAGAAGGTCCCATCATGCCCTTAAACAAGTTCCTTTAATAAAATGTACAAAATGTGGAAAATCAGTAGAACCCCACAATGCTTGTTCATTTTGTGGAACTTATAGAGATCGTGAAATTATCAAAATAAAGGAGAAAACTACAAAAAGCGAAAAATAAACGCTTTTTGTTTTTTTTGTTCAATTTTTAAACATATGGCAAATAGACACCTAGCTAGAACTATCGCAATGCAAACTTTGTTTCTTTGGGATTTTCATGGGAAAAATAATGAAAACCTAGATACATCATTAAAACAAATGTTTGATAATTTTGCACCAAATTTTGATGATCAGGGGTTTGCTAAAGATATTATTAAAGGGGTGGTTCAAAACATAGATGATGTCGACGCTAATATCACTAGATATGCAACTGAATGGCCATTGGAACAGATTACTTTGGTTGATAGAAATATTTTAAGAATTGGAGTCTATGAACTGCTGAAAAATGATGATATTCCTGCAAAAGTTGCTATTAATGAAGCAATCGAAGTAGGAAAAACATTTGGTGGAGAAGCCTCAGGAAAGTTTATTAACGGTGTTTTGGGAGCAATTTATAAAGATTTGCAAATAGCGAATCCAGAAATTGTTAAAAAAGAAGAGGAAAGAAAGGGAAAAAAAGAAGAAAAAAAGGAGAGAGAAGAATAAATACACTAAAATAATATAAAGATTAAAAAAATAATATTGCTGCATTGTTATATTGTTGTATTGCTGGTCAATTAAACAATTTAACAATTTAGCAATCAAAGAGAAATGAAAGACTTTTCAAAGTTCGAAGAACTTATTAATGTAAAGTTCAAGAATATCGATTTTTTGAAACAAGCCGTTGTACATCGGTCTTATTTAAACGAGCATCCTGATTTTCACTTGCCTCATAATGAGAGAGTGGAGTTTTTGGGTGATGCGGTATTAGAAATAATCGTCACCGAATATCTATACCTAAACTATCCAGACACTCCTGAAGGTGATTTGACCAACTGGAGGGCTTCTTTGGTTAACTCAAAAATGCTTGCTCGAGTAGCTGAGGAAATAAAACTAGAAAAATATTTGTATCTCTCAAAAGGAGAATCGAAGGACACTAATTCAAAAGCGAGACAATATATAATTGCTAATGCCGTTGAAGCTTTGATTGGTGGAATTTATCTTGATCAAGGAATAAAAAAGGCAAGTGAGTTTGTTCATGCTTATATGTTGTCTAAATTGGATGATATTTTGGAAAACAAACTATATCTAGATCCAAAATCTAAGTTTCAAGAAATTGCTCAAGAAAATGCTAAGACTACTCCGCACTACAGGGTGTTAGGAGAGAGCGGTCCTGACCATGATAAAATATTTGAAGTTGGTTTATATCTCGGAGAAGACCTTGTTGCAAAAGGGAAAGGAAGCTCAAAGCAAGAAGCGCAGGTTGATGCGGCGGCGAAGGGAATTAAGAAGAAGAAATGGTAAATATCATGTAGCATGTAACATGAAACATGGAACATGAAACATGTAACACAAAATATAGAACAAATTTATGAAAGATTTTCAAAAAACAACAAATGACATCGTGAAAAAGTTCCCAAGTAAATTTTCTAAGGAACAAAGATTTATTGATCTTACTGAAGAATTGGGTGAGTTGGCTCAAGCTATTTTATTTGAGAGTGGTGTAAAGAAGAATAAAATAAAAGGCGAAAAAACTAAAGATGATATTGCAGATGCATTGGCTGATATGCTATTTAATATGTATGATTTAGCTGAACAGTACGGTATTGATTTAGATAGGGAATACTCAGAAATGCTTGAGAGACTTAAGGAAAGAATAGAAAAAGGAGAATTTAAATAAAGATTATTTTATTAAAATAATTTGAAGATTCTGAATTCCCGCTTCCCTCGGGATAGGCGAGTTCGGAATGACATTTTGCTAGAACAGAGGAATTGAACTTTTACAAAAGAGGAGGAAAAGATGCCAAAAAAAATTATGGTAGTACGAGTTGAAAAGACTGATGGGAACAGTTTGTCTAGTAGTTTTGTGGCAAAGGTGGGACCTGAAACACTAGTGATGACTACTAACAGTGATCTGGAACTTTTTGCAATTCATCTTGCTTCGAGGCTAGAAGAAATAGGAAACAGAGAAGATTGTGGGTTTACGCTGATTGATGCAATTTCCAAAAAAGAATGGGAATATGATATATATTCTCTTGCGTCACTCGGCATTGGAGAACGTGGGCTACAAGTTACGCCACAACTAGGGCTTCCAGGATTTTTGACTATAAACAAGAGATTTTATAATTTGCTTGCTGGGAGAAGTAAACCAAAAGGACAGAAAAAGGAGAATTTAATTAAACAGATCTTTTGCAAAAGGGGAGGATAAGATGTTAAAAGGAATAGTAGAGGTGCGAGTTGAAAAAAACTGAAGGAAATAAATTATCAAGTTCATTTGTAGCAAAAATACTGCACAATGCAGTAATTGTGGTAGGTGGGAGAAAATCCTATTTCATTAATAAACACGATGGAGTTGGTTGTTATTGGGGACCAAAGAAAGAAGACGCATACGAATTTGATACAGCAGAAGAAGCTCGTACAAGTGGGCGATTATCATTGCCCAGTCACATGAGAGACAATGTTGTAAGTGAGCCAGCAAAATAGAAAAAAAGAAATAGCATAGAACTAAGCTCCAGTATAAAACTGGAGCTTTTCTTTTGTTTTCTTTTGATTAATGCTAATATTAATATAGAATTATTCAAATTTATAATCTAAAAATATGACATTAAAAAGTTTATTTAAAATTGCTATAGAAAAAAAGGCCTCTGATTTACATTTGGTTGTGGGAAGACCGCCATTTTTGAGGATTGATGGAGAACTTGAGGATATCGAAGGTGTAGAAGTTATTAATAAGAAGGACATTGAGGCTATGATTTTTGATGTTTTAAAACCAGAAGAAAAAAATAAATTTCTAGACTATAAAGAATTAGATTTTGGGATGTCTATGGATGATTATAGATTTAGAATTAACTTGCATTATGAGAGAGGTAATATGGGGTTAGTTGCCAGGGTTATTACAGATGAGATGTCCACCCTTGAAGATATTGATATGCCACAGATCGTTTATAACCTTCTTGACTTGAAGCATGGATTAATTTTGATGACAGGGCCTACTGGTTGTGGTAAGTCAACAACTCTCGCTGCGATGGTGGATTATATAAATAAAACCAGAAGAGCAAATATTATTACCTTTGAAGATCCAATTGAATATCTTTTTAAGTCAGACAAAAGTGTGATTATTCAAAGACAATTAGGAAGTGATATGATGAGTTTTAATAATGGATTAAAACATGCTCTAAGACAGGACCCGGATGTGATTATGGTTGGTGAGATGAGGGATTTGGAAACAATCGCAACGACAATAACTTTAGCGGAAACAGGGCACTTGGTTTTAGCTACACTGCATACTTATAATGCAGCTCAAACTATAGATCGTATTATTGATATTTTTCCATCACATCAACAAAGCCAAGTTAGAATGCAAATTGCTAATACTTTGGCGGGAGTAATTTCTCAAAGACTGCTTCATAAAAAAGATGGTGGGAGAATTGCCGCAAGAGAAGTGATGATAAATAATCCAGCGGTATCAAATCTGATTAGAGAAAATAAAATAGCTCAACTAAAAACAGTTATTGAGACAAATTCAAAAGATGGGATGGTTAGCATTGATCAAGACATAAAGAGGCTCTATAAAGAGGGGCTGGTAGACAAACATGAGGCTCAATCTTATATGGATAATCCAGAAATATTAGAAAAATTAAAATAAGAAAATACTCTGTTAATAATCTGTGAATTAACTGGGCAAAAAACACACAACAGAAAATCTATTTTATGTAGATTTTCTTTAATATTAGTGTAAAAATGAGTAATTAGGTTTGAGTTTATCGGTGAGCTCATTACTCTTGACATAATTTAGAAATACTATATAATAAATATCAGTTTAAGAAAATTAAATTAATGCGAAAATTAAAGAAAAATTATAAACCAGTACGCGGCTAACACTTACCAACTAGTCTTGAGTGTTTTTACCGCTAAAAGCGGTTTTTTGTTTGTTAAAAATTAGAAGATTAATTTAGAAATTTACAGTGTAGATTTCTAATAAAAATTCTAATGATCCACCCCATACCGATGGTGGAATAAGAAAGACCTTTGACATTTAAATACTTAATAAGAGCATCTAAAATTTTGCAATATTGCAAATTAGGAACAAGACTGTTATTTGCTAATAGTCGAATTTCTATCGCATTGTTAAAGTTAATAATGTGAGAAAATCTCAATAAGAGCATATGGTGAATGCCTTGACACAAAAAGACGATGAAGGACGTAGCAGCCTGCGATAAGCTTTGGTGAGGTGGTAAGCAACCTTTGACCCAAAGATTTCCGAATGGGGAAACCTACTCCGTTGAAGACGGAGTGTCCCTTATCTGAACACATAGGATAAGCGAGACGATTACCCGGTGAACTGAAACATCTTAGTAACCGGAGGAAAAGAAAACAACAATGGGTGCTACACAGATTAACTTAGTTTCGGCTAAGCGATTCTGTGTAACATCTTGTGATTCCCTAAGTAGTGGCGAGCGAAAGGGGAAAAGCCTAAACCTTATTAAACCTTGTATTATGATTTTACTTCGGTAATTGAATTTTACTTAAGGGCCTGAGCCCACATGTTTATATGGTGTTGCAAGATATACGTATTCTAATTCTCAGATTTATTAGAGTAGAGTCATAAAAGTTATTGTTAGTTGAAGTGAACTGGAAAGTTCCGCCAGAGAAGGTGATAGCCCTGTACGCGAAAACAATTTCCCTCTATATCGTATATTCTTAAGTAGGGCGGGACACGTGAAATCCCGTTTGAAACTAGGTCGACTATGATCTAAGGCTAAATACTTTTTGTGATCGATAGTGAACAAGTACCGTGAGGGAAAGGTGAAAAGCATCCCGGGAGGGAGGTGAAATAGTACCTGAAACCATATGCTTACAAGGAGTCGGAGCTGTGTACTTCACTATGTTCGACACAATTTTGAATTTCAAATTTTGAATTTCGAATGAATTTTTAATGATTTAATTTTTAAATTATTAATCATCGCGATGGCGATATTATCATTCAAAATTCTTAATTCAAAATTCTTAATTCTGTGCTGAACAATAGTGAAGTGCATAGTGACGGCGTGCCTATTGAAGAATGAGCCAACGAGTTTGTTGTATGTGGCTTGATTAATCCCGCACCTTTTCGCTGAGAGTTAAAGAAGATCGTTTAAGCTTTAATTAGCTTGAACAAATATCTGAAATTTCTATTCGGCCAAAAGGTGCGGGAGAAGTCGTAGTGAAAGCGAGGGTTAATAGCCCGTATCCTAGATTTATCTAGGAAGGTCGCATGCACAAGACCCGAATCCAGGTGATCTAACCATGACCAGGCTGAAAGTGATAGAAATATCACTGAAGGGCCGAACCCACTAGTCGTGCAACACTAGGGGATGAGTTGTGGTTAGCGGAGAAATTCCAATCGAACCTGGCAATAGCTGGTTCTCCTCGAAATAGCTTTAGGGCTAGCGTCGGATGCTGATTACTGGGGGTAGAGCACTGAATGGGTCTGGGGCCGCAAGGTACCCTGCCTAACCAAACTCCGAATACCAGTAAGTGAAGTCCGGCAGTTAGACTATGGGGGCTAAGCTCCATCAGTCAAAAGGGAAACAGCCCAGATCACAATCTAAGGTCCCTAAATATATACTAAGTGTAAAAGGTGGTGTTGTGACTACTACAACTAGGAGGTTGGCTTAGAAGCAGCCATCCTTTAAAGAAAGCGTAATAGCTCACTAGTCCAGTTGTTTCGCGCCGAAAATTTACCGGGGCTAAGTATATTACCGAAGATGTGAGCTTGCTCAGAATTTTATTATTCATTGATAAGTCTTCCAAATTTTAACAAATTTACAGGAAGGGTGCACTGAAGTGCATAAATGGATTATAGAATTCTGAGCAAGCGGTAGAGGAGCATTCTCATTGCGCTGAAGTCAAATCGTGAGGTTCGGTGGAGCGATGAGAAGAGAGAATGTTGGCATGAGTAGCAAAAAGGCGGGTGAGAACCCCGCCCACCGTAAGACTAAGGGTTCCTGGGCAACGCAAATCGCCCCAGGGTTAGTCGGTCCTAAGACGAGGCTCGTGTAGTGCGAGCGTAGCCGATGGATGAGCTGGTTAATATTCCAGCACTACTGTTGTTTTCCGATGGGGGGACGCGGTTCAGAAGTTT
>JAQIDC010000044.1 GCA_027858235.1 Patescibacteria group bacterium
CCATTGCTCTTTTGCGGAGATACCCAAGCATTTTCGGATAGGATTTATTTGGCTTAATTCCACGGTGTTCTTTCCAATCCAATTGGTTTTCCAGCAATAAAGATCTTATCTCTTCGGGTATGATAAACATTTCCCAACCATGAAGGTTAGGAGGCATAATGGCCCATCGTTTCCACTCCTGCAATATTTTGATAGCAGCTATTTTGCTGAATAATGTACGATTGAAAGTGTCGTAAATAAAAATCCCGCCGTTTTTCAAAACACGTGAAATCTCAGAAATTACTTTTGGTAAGTCACGAACGTGCTCCAGTACATCGCAACAAAAGACTACATCGAAGGTATTATTCTGAAATGGCAGATTTTCTCCGTTTCCTTTCTCATATTTTATCTTCAGGTTGCTTTCTTTTGCATGCTTTATAGCGATATTCAATGATTGCTCAGATGGGTCGATTCCGGTAGTAATAAACCCCATTTTTGCTATCTCCTCAGTTAATATCCCTCCCCCACAGCCAACTTCAAGTGCATTTATTTTTCCTGAATTTATTTTAATTGTGTGTGATGAGGGAAAATCTATTTATTATTCGGCTTTTCTTATTATTCGTACCGGTTTTTAGTTTATAAATACCTCTTTTTACCAATCCAATTCCCAGACCCCACTCAATCCATTTAAAAAGCAGGAGTTAACGCCAGACGGGTTGACGCGAATGAAATGCTTTTAATAAAAAATTGCCAATTATAGATTACCTATAAAATTTACTCAATCCTTAAACATCTGGTTCTCAAATATAAATTTCACTTTTTGGTGGTTATTCTATTTAAAAAGTACTTGTTCAATCAGGTTAGAAATTTTATCAAGACTCCCCTTGTTTATTTCATAATTCACTGGTTAAGTTTCAAATTTAGACTTAGCCAGAGTCTTTGATTCGGGTAGTATTATTGAAAGATAACTATCTAAAATCATTAGTTTCCAATTACATGTGTGTGAATTATGTAACTATTTTCTTTAATTGTACAACGCCTATCAGAATTAATTGATTTACTTTTATTCTGTGAAAATTTCATCGTAACTTAGAAAAATTAATATCCACCTTTATGTAATTGATTTTCAATTACATAAGGCTTAATCTAACCATGACATGAGTAAAAAGAATAAATTGGGTGAATTAATCACTGATAATAAAGAAAATGCCGAAAAGTTAGATGCTGCGGATATAAAAGTTGCCTCTGATAAGGATAAGACAGAAAAAAAAATATCAAAGTTAATCCTTGATAACAAACATACTTCCAGTGAGTTAGATGCTGCTTACAAAATAATTGCCAAACAAGAAAAAGAGATAAAAAAACAAGCAGAAGCTTTAATCCGTGCTGACAAAGAAAAAGAAAAACGAAGGACAGATTTAATTATTACTAAGAAGGAACTCGCCCATAAAGCAGAGTTAACCATTGCAAACAAAGAACTTAATCTGCAAATCACCGAACGCAAAAAGACGGAAGAGGTTGTGAACCAACAGAAGATAAAACTTGAATTAGCATTACAATCATCCCAAATGGGGACATGGGAATTAAATATCGTAGAAAACAAACTTATTTTTGATCATCAGGCTTGCATTCTTTTGGGAATCGATTCAGCTACATTTGGCGAAACGACAGAGGAGTTCTTTTCAGTAGTACATCCCGATGACCTCGAAAAGGTCAAGGGAGCATTGAAAAAAACAGTTGAGCAGAATGTTTTATACAAACCTGAATACCGCACTGTTTGGCACGATGGGAGCATTCATCACATCACTGCCAGAGGCAAATTATTACATGATGATAAAGGTAATCCTCAAATGATTAGCGGCATTATCTGGGACGACACCGAGAACAAACAGAAAGAGGAAGAATTGAAGAATAGCGAAGCCAGATATAATTCAATGACATCCAATATCTCTGATGTAATTGGTATAATCGGTGCAGATGGCTTTATGAAATATAAGAGTTCCAATGTCGAAAAATTGTTCGGTTGGCAGCCTCAAGACCTTGTTGGTACTGATAGTTGGTTAAGGGTTCATCCTGATGATTTGGAGCGCATTCAACAAGAATTCGTTACCATCCTTGAAAAAGAGAACTTGACAGCAAAGGCAGAGTTCAGATATAAGTGTAAAGATGGAAGTTATAAGCCTGTAGAACTTAACGCTATCAATCTTACGAATGACCCACTTATTAATGGCATATTAATGAATTACCATGACATCACCGAGCGAAAAGAAGCTGAGAAAGGTCTGCTCAAATTAAATATGGCAATCAAAAACTCTGGTGAAGTAATTTTTATGACTGATAAAGAAGGAACTATAACCTTTATGAATAACGAATTCACCAAAATCTATGGCTTTACTGCTGATGAAGTTGTCGGAAAAGTAACTCCAAGAATATTGAATAGCGGGTTATATCCAAAAGAAAACCATGAACAATTATGGCATGCATTACTCGATAAGCAAAGGCTTCCTGCAACGCCATATATCAATAAGTGCAAGAATGGTAACCTTATTGATGTCGAAGGCTCTGCTGATATAATAATCGATGATAAAGGTGAGATTATTGGATTTATTGCGATTCAGCGTGATGTCTCAGAGCGCAAAAAGGCTGAATCAGAACTAATTAAAGCAAAAGAAAAAGCCGAAACCAGCGACCGATTAAAGACGGCATTTATGAATAATATTTCACACGAAATTCGCACACCGCTTAACGCTATCCTCGGTTTTGCTCCTTTCGTAATAGAACCGGATATTTCGCAGGAAGAAAAAGAATCAATGCTGGAAATTTTAAATATAAGTTGCGACCGTTTAATAAATACAGTCACCGATTATATGAACATATCACTTATTGTTTCCGGCAATATGAAAGCATACCCTAAACCCATGAATCTTTCCCGAATGATGGAAGAAGTTTATTTTCATTTTCAAAAGAGATGTAGTTTAACGAATCTGGAACTAAAATTAAATATTCCTTCCAATTATGAGCATTTTATACTTACAACTGATATGGAATTATTGACTAAAATATTAAATCATTTGTTAGATAATGCAATAAAATTTACTCAAAAAGGATTTGTTGAATTCGGGTATATCCAAAAGTCTGATTCCGGGCAAAAAGAGGTAGAATTATTTGTAAAAGACACAGGACAAGGAATTTCTTCAAATGCACAAAAGAGAATTTTTGATGCATTTATGCAAGAAGATATTGCAAATACAAGAGCACATGAAGGAAGCGGCTTAGGATTATCAATTGCCAAAGGCCTTACTCAATTGTTAGGAGGCAAAATAATGTTAGAATCTGAAAAAGATAAAGGGACTACTGTTTCTTTTGTACTACCCTGTGAGGATTGTACAGAACCAGAACCAGACAATGTTGAGTTGATAAAGGATAGTAGTGTAGAAAAATCATCTATGATACTGATAGCGGAAGATGATGATTCGAATTATCTCTTTATTGAAACTGTTTTGCGGGATCGTAGATTTAAACTTTTAAAAGCTGTGAATGGTCAGGAAGCTGTTGATTTATGCCACAAACATCCTGAAATAGACTTGGTTTTAATGGATATTAAAATGCCGGTAATGAATGGAATAGAGGCTACTCAACAAATCAAATCATTCCGAAAAGATTTGCCGATTATTGCGGTTACAGCTTTTGCTCAAAATGGTGATGAACACAGTTTTAGAGAAGCCGGATGTGATGATTATATTTCTAAACCAATTAATAAGACCCGGTTATTTGGGTTAATAAAAAAGCATTGCAATATATGATAAACTTTACCTGCTGAAGTATTTTTCCATGACAATAAATCTATTAAACCACATTATGTGATGATTAAGAAAAGAATTAAACAAGTGATTGATTATATTTTTGCAAATGAAGAATATTTTCCATTAGAGCATCGTTTATTGTTGTCTGCAATTATCGTTGGAATATTGATTAGTATCTTAGGTGGAATAATCAATTATATTCTTGCACCTGCAGCAATTGCAATAATAATACCATTATTTTTATCTGTTTGTCTGATTGTCATTTACTATTTTGTCAGATTTAAAAGCATATTTTACCCTTTTGCTACACCAATTATTATAATCGCAATATTTGGAATTTCAGTTCTTTGGATTTTTAATGGTGGCATTAATGGGTCGAATATAATGATTGCATTTGTAATATTAATCCTTGGATTATTAGTAGTTCCCAATAAGATCAAAAAATATATTATCATTCTTTTCATAGTTGTGAATATATTTATTCATCTTATTCAGTTATATAGACCTGATTTAATCATAAACTTCCCAAATGAAACTGACCGTTGGATTGACAATCTCATTACAGTCATTTACTGTTCTTATTTTATATATGTAATTATCATATTTGTTCACAAAAACTATACTCTCGAAAGATTTAGAGCAGAAAAGAGCGAAATAAGACTTCATCAACTAAATGCCGACAAAGACCGCTTTATATCAATTCTCGGACATGATTTAAAAAATCCATTTAATAACATTCTTGGGTTTTCTGAAATACTAACTGATGAGATTGACAGTCTCAATAAAGACGAAATTAAAGCTATTGCAAAGAATATTCATAAATCTGCACAAAACTCAAATAATTTACTGGAAGACATATTGATGTGGGCAAGAACTCAACAAGGTAGTATGCCTTTCAAACCACAAAATTTGAGTTTTTCAGATATATTTAAAAATATTTTTGAAGTTCTCATTCCAAATGCCAAAGTAAAAAACATCACAATCAATTATTCTTCACCAGACGGGATAAATGTATTTGCGGATATTGATATGTTAAGAACCGTTTTGCGAAATCTTGTTTCGAATGCGATAAAATATACAAACAACGGTGGCGCAATAAATATTACTGCCGAGCAAACACAATCAGATGTGACAATCTCAATTTCGGATAGTGGTATTGGAATTCCACCAGAAAATCTGGCAAAACTCTTTGATATATCAGAAGTTATGACCACAAAAGGAACGGCTAAAGAAACCGGAACTGGTCTGGGCTTATTGCTCTGTAAAGAATTTGTGGAAAAACACGGTGGTAA
>JAQIDC010000045.1 GCA_027858235.1 Patescibacteria group bacterium
CAAAATTTTACAAACTACGACACTGTTTTAAATGTAAATTTGAATGCAGCTATTTTTGTTGTGTTTATTCTATTATTCCTGTTTATTTTATTTAAAGTAGCAAGAAAATTGATTAAATATTATCACCAGAAAAACAAGTATCACGATCACCAGATGTTTCTGGTTAAGCTTCCTAAAGAAAGACCAGGTGATAAAGACAGAGATGAGACAGCTCAAGATATTCAAGAGGATATAGCGATAGCAGAAACTATTTTTGCCTCAATCGGAGGACTTCGTTCTGAACGTGGTTTTAGAGCTTGGCTTTTTGGTCGTGAAGATCATTTTTCTTTCGAAATAGTAGCCTCCGAAAAGCTCATTTCTTTCTATGTTCTATCTAGTCAAAAGCAGGCCAGATATCTGCAACAACAAATTCAGGCGCACTATCCAGATGCTTCAATGGAGGAGGTTGACGATTACAATCTTTTTCACCCCGATGCTTCTGTTTTGGGGGGGTACATGGTAACAAAAAAGCACTATATTTTCCCTCTGAAAACTTACAAAAATATGGATGACGATCCTCTAAATCCTATTTTGAATGTAATGTCAAAATTAGAGATGAACGAAGGGATGTCTATTCAGTTTGTTGTGAGGTCTGGGAAAGGAATTTGGCATAGACAGGCTGGAGAGATTGTTCGAAAGGCTTACCAAACGAATTCGGTTTCTGAGGCATTTTCTAGCTTAGGAAGAAATAAAGTTTTGGCTGGTTTTATTGATTTAATAAAGACATCTACACCAAAGAAAAAACCAGAGGATATAAATACCCCGCAAGAACTAAAAAAGCTTACTCAGATGGAAGAAGAAATGCTTAAAGAGATTGAACAGAAAAACTCAAAATCAGGGTTAGATGTAAATATTCGTGTTGTCGTTAGCGCCCGCGATAAGGGGCAAGCCCAGGTCTACTTAGATAATATTGCCAATGTAATGAGCCAATATAATCATTATGAATATGGAAATAATTTTAATTCTAAGTTAATCAAAAGGGGCCAGAAAAAAATAATAAATGATTTTATATATAGACGTTTTGATGAAAAAATATCTCGTCTTTACAATACCGAGGAACTAGCAAGCATGTATCATTTTCCTCTCAAGGGAGCAGAAACTCCTAATATTGTTTGGCTTACTGCTAAGCTTTCTTCAGCACCATCTGATATCCCAGATGAGGGGATACTACTTGGTAAAAACGTTTTTAGGGGAATTTCAAAAAATATTCATATTAAAAAAGAAGATAGAAGGAGACATCATTATATTGTTGGTAAATCAGGTACTGGTAAATCAGTTATGCTTACAAACATGGCGATCCAAGATATTGAAAATGGCGATGGTATATGTTTGCTCGATCCTCACGGTGACCTGGTTGCAGATATTTTGGAACGTATTCCTCCTGAACGAGCTGAGGATGTTATTCTTTTTGCGCCGGGAGACACTGAAAGACCCATGGCTCTTAATTTACTTGAATATGATCAAAAATATCCAGAACAAAAAACCTTTGTTATAAATGAAATGATAAAAATTTTTGACAAACTTTATGATTTAAAATCAACTGGCGGACCTATGTTTGAGCAATATATTAGAAATGCCATGCTTCTTGTTATGGACGACCCAGCAACTGGCTCTACTCTCATGGAAATTCCAAAAGTTTTAGCTGATGCTGAATTTAGAAAAATGAAACTTGATGCTTGCAGTGACCATACTGTTGTTGAATTTTGGAAAAAACAAGCCGAAAAAGCAGGAGGCGATGCTGCCCTAGCTAATGTAGTTCCATACATCACATCAAAGCTAACCACATTCATTTCAAATGACACAATGAGACCGATTATTGGTCAGCAAAAAAGTTCGTTTAATCTTCGAGACATAATGGATAATCAAAAAATACTTTTAGTTGATTTATCAAAAGGGCAGATTGGCGAGATAAATGCTTTTTTAATTGGACTTGTTTTGATTGGTAAAATTTTAATGGCCTCACTCTCCAGAACTGACATTCCGTCAGACAAAAGAAAAGACTTTTACCTGTATATTGATGAATTCCAAAATTTCACGACTGATTCAATATCTTCTATTCTATCAGAAGCTCGTAAATACGGTTTAAACCTTGTTATTGCTCATCAATATATCGGTCAACTTGTCACAAAAGGAGATACAACAGTCAAGGATGCAGTATTCGGGAACGTTGGAACTTGGACAACTTTCAAAATTGGCTCAGAAGATGCCGAAGTTCTAGAGAAAGAATTCTCCCCAGTTTTTAATCAGTATGATATGATAAACATAGAAAAAGGAACTGCCTATATGAAGTTGCTGGTGGATAATACAGCCACAAGACCATTCTCAATGCGAACCACTTGGCCAGTTCTTGGCACAAAAAGAGATGGCATAGCCGAGAAGATAAGAACACTAAGTCGCTTTAAATATGGTAGAGATAGAAGCATAATTGAAGCGGAGATAAAAAGGAGAGGGAACATTGGAAGCACTAGTTCTTAAAGAATATCAAACATAAGACGAATCTTTACAACTATAAAAAAATAAAGTAATATATAGTCACAAAAATAAATTTATATATTAATAAAATAAACACCAATATTAAATAAAAAATAAACATATGGATAATACAAATACATTTTTTATGTCTGATGATGAAGAAAATAAAGGACCTGAAGACACAGAGATTGAGATGGAAGAAAATGATGATTTATTATTTGACGATTCAGGGGAGACAGATAAGAAGAATGACGAGGAAAAGGGTGATTCTGAAGACGAAGACGAAGACAAGGATGATAAAATTGAAGATGATAAGAGTAATGATGATTCTGATAATAAATCCGCCGGAAACTCCTTCGGAGTGCCGGATGAATCGCTCGCACGCGATTCAAAAGATAATGTAACTTTGTCAAAATCTAAAATAACTTTAATAAAAAAGCTACTTCAAAACGCCAAAGAAAGCAACGATAAAGTCATTGAACTTTTATCGGTTTTTTCAACTGATGAAACAGACAGAGCAATGATATCACAGATGAGCGATGAGGCATTTTCTAAACCAAGAGAAGAGATATCGACTGAAGAGGGGAATATTATTGAGGGTGTTTTTGATGGTGAGACTATGATAGGGCCAGATGGGAAGGAATACAGTATTCCTGCTAACTATGCTTCTAAATCAAAATTAGTTGAAGGAGATATTTTGAAATTAACTATCCTAAATAACGGAACTTTCATATACAAGCAAATTGTCCCTATTGATAGAGATAGAATAATTGGTAAATTAGAAAGTGGTTCCAATGGTCAATTTATAGTCACTTTTGAAGGCAAGAAATGGAAAGTTCTCACAGCCAGTGTTACTTACTTTAAAGGAAATATGGGTGATGAGGTTATTATACTGGTTCCAAAAAATGCCGATAGCCAGTGGGCAGCGGTTGATAATATTGTAAGAAATAAAGAATACTAGAAAATAAATCTGAATGTCTACATTATATAGAAAATACAGACCGCAGAATTTTGAAGAGGTAGTCGGTCAAAATCACATAAAAATTACACTAACACACGAGATTGAGGCAGAGAAAATTGCTCATGCTTATCTTTTTTGTGGTCCAAGAGCGGTTGGTAAAACAACCCTGGCTAGAGTTTTTGCTAAATCAGTAAATTGTCTTGATAGAAAAGATGGGACATACGAGTCTTGTGGTAAATGTAGTAACTGTCTTGAAATAAATGAAGCAAAGAGTATAGATTTAATTGAAATAGACGCCGCTTCTCATACCGGAGTTGATAATGTTCGAGAAAATATAATTAATGCTTCTCGGGTAACTCCAACAAAGTCAAAATATAAAGTATTTATAATTGATGAGGTTCACATGCTTTCTATTTCGGCCTTTAATGCTCTTCTTAAAATCATCGAAGAGCCACCTCAACATGTAATATTTATTTTATGTACCACTGAAATACATAAAGTACCATCAACAATAATTTCCCGGTGTCAAAGATTTGATTTTAAGAAAATCAATATTCTAGACATGGTTACGAAACTGAATTATATTGCTCAAAAAGAAGGACTTGATATAGATAAAAAAGTTTTAGAATCAATCGCCAGAAAGTCAGATGGTTACATGAGAGATGCTGAGAGCTTATTTGGCCAAATTATCTCTGTAAGTGGTTCAAAAAAAATTACTCAAGAAGATGCTGAACTTATCGTTCCAGGTAACACATATGAAGAAGCGGTTTCTTTGATAGAATTTATATCTTCAAAAGATGTAGCCAATTCTATTACTCTTATTAATAAACTGCTCGATGATGGGATTAATCTAAAAAATTTCCTAGATGATCTTATAGAAGTTCTAAGAAAATTAATGTTTGTAAAAGTTAGCCCATCTCTTGATACTAAGATAGGAACAGAGTTGGTCGAAAATTTAGAACAAAAAATATCAAAAATATCAAAAAATATCGAATTAAATCAAATCATTAATAGTATAGAACAATTCTCTGACGCTAAATTAAAAATTAAAAACTCTTTTATTGTTCAACTTCCCCTGGAAGTGGCTGTAATAAAAATTTGTACCACTCAAACTTTTCAAAGTAATCAATTTGAAAAAACAAAAACAGTAACAGCAACAGCTCCTGTTTTAGAGCCCAAGAAAGTTATTGCAGATCAGGTTGATTCTCCAGTGGTTGAAAAAACAATTAATTCCTCAGTGGATATTAGCCTTGAGGAGGTTAATTCTAGATGGAACGAGGTTTTAGCTCAAGTTAAAAAAATAAATCATTCCTTGGTTTTCGTTATTCAGGCCTCAAAACCAATTGAAATTGCTGGTTCTATTCTTAAGCTGTCAACTAAATACAAATTTCATAAAGATAGAATTGAAGATATATCCATTAGAGCTCTTATTGAGAAGGTGTTGCATGATGTTTTTGGACACAAGTTGGCGGTTGAGGTAACAGTCGATGACCAATTCGTTTCACAAGTAGTTGAGGTTAAAAAAAATGAAGATACAATTGTTGAAGAGACTTCTCAAAAAAATAATAATGAAGAAGAAGGGAAGAATGGAAATATGATGAATAACCTTCTAAAAAATTTCGGAGGAAAAATTGTAAATACTTAATTATATTTAGAGCTCTGAGATCGCCTGCCCGCCTTTGGAGAGTCTAATGGTGGGACTGCGGGTTCTTCTGCCTGCCGGCAGCAGGGGTCCTTAAAAAAATATTGATGGTATATTCGAGAATCGTCTAATGGTAGGACACCTGGTTCTGGTCCAGGCGATCGGGGTTCGAATCCCTGTTCTCGAGCAAAAAAATAATAGCATCAGTGTACACTGATGCTATTATTTTTATGATTGGTAATGTGGTGAGAACCCTGTATTGATAATCCAATCCACAAAGTTAATACTTTCTATCCCTAAAAA
>JAQIDC010000046.1 GCA_027858235.1 Patescibacteria group bacterium
TAAAACATCAAAATATTGCCAATATTTCTTACGCCACCTGTATTTTTTTCTAAAATACTTAAAGAATCTTCGAATAACCATCTTGGCACCAATCACATTATGTATTGTATCCTCTATGACTTTACTGTTTTTTTGCTTGTCATAAATATTAAAAATATGTTATAATAAATTATATAAAACATATTAAATATAGATGAAAAAAGAAACAAAAAAAGTCGCTTATTTCTCAATGGAATTTGCTTTTGACGATAGTTTAAAAAACTATGCAGGCGGGCTTGGAGTCCTTGCAGCAGACATGATGCTGTCAGCCGCTGATCTTGAGTACAATATGGTTGGCATTTCCCTTATATATCATCTTGACGATAATCCTCAAAAGGCATTCTCGCCAAACAAGATGATGAAAAAGCTGAAAGAGACTGTAAGGATAGAGATTGAGGACAGAGAGGTGGAAATTGTTATTTGGCAAATGGACATAAAGGGGAGATCTGGTCACATTGTTCCGGTTTATTTTTTGAGTACATACTCTGAAAACAATGAATCTTGGGATAGAGACATTACAAAAAATCTTTACCCGTCTGATGGCTATATAAGACTTTGCCAAGAATTGATACTTGGAGTTGGTGGAACAAGAGTTTTAAAAAAACTTGGGATAGATGTTTCTTGTTTTCATTTAAATGAAGGTCATGCTGCGATGAGTGCTTTAGAAAATCTAAAAGAACACAACCATGACTTGGAAACGGTAAAAAAGATGACTACTTTCACAACCCATACTCCAATTTCTGCTGGACATGATTATTTTGATTATGATCTTGTTTATAGAACCATTGGAAAACATTTACCAATAAATATTAAAGAACTTTCATTGGATGATAGACTTGGTATGACTGAATTGGCTTTAAATTGTAGCAAAAAAGTGAATTCGGTGTCATTGGTTCATGAAGAAGTGTGTGAAGAAATGTTTCCTGAATATGACTTTGAAAATGTTACAAATGGTATTTATCATCCTCGTTGGATTGGTAAACACATGGCATATTTATTTGATAATAATATTAAGGGATGGAGACATGATCCTGAAAGATTAAAATCTGTTATTTCCAATATTTCCGATTTGAAATTGCTCGCTGCCAGAAAGAAAGAAAAAATTGATTTGATAAAATGGCTTAATTCAAATAAAATGTTTTCCGTTCTTAAGGATGTTGAAGATGATGACTTGCTGTCTTCAAAAGTTTTAACTATTGGATTTGCCAGGAGAATGGTTCCGTATAAAAGAGCAGACCTTATTTTTAGAAATATTGAAAGATTAAGAAACATTGGTTATAAAAAAATTCAACTCGTTTTTTCTGGAAATAAATACGATGGAGATCATTATAGTAATGACCTCGTAAATAGAATAACCGAATACGCCTATCAACTTAGGGGTCAAATAAAAATTGTATTTATCCCTACTTATAATTTGGAAATAGCCAAGAAGTTAGTGGCAGGTTGTGATATATGGCTGAATACTCCAATTCCAAGATACGAAGCTAGTGGAACGAGTGGAATGAAAGCGGCTCTAAACGGGGTCTTAAATTTGTCAGTTACAGATGGTTGGTGGTCTGAAGCATATCGAACCGATGTTAAAAGTGGTTGGGGATTTGGCGAGTTTTTAGAAGCTCCAAACAGGGATGATTCAGACTTTGAACAGCTAATGAGAAATATAGAAGATGCTATTGATTGCTTCTACAATAGGAAAGAAGAGTGGGTCGTAAAGGTAAAACATTCAATTGCCCTTGTCTCATTTTTTAATACCCATAGAGCGAATAGAGAGTATATGAGTAAGATTTGGAAGGGGTAAGGGTAATTTCGAATGATGAATTTCGAATTTTGAATAAATATTTAACTTCCAAAAGATTTAAGTTAAAAGATCAGAGTATTAGATCAGCATTTTATGTTTCTACTTACTCAGTTTTAATTTCTTTAATATTAAAAAATTCTGCTCTTGCTCTACTAGGAATTATTTTTACAATTCAAATTATAAAGTATTTCTATAAAATTGACCTTAAAAAAGCTGCAAAGTTTTATGGAATTTATCTTCTTTTAATATTTGCGACAGTATTTGTTATTGCTTTATTTTTGGGATTGTTTAGTGTTCTTTTTTTGAAATAATTTTTGAGGATACTATTTTACTTAGAGTATTTGATAATATTAGGAATTAAACTTGGAATTAGCTATTGCTCAAAAAAGGGCTTGAAATATTTTTCTTTTTGTGATAAATTAGTTTTAGAATAAATTTGTATAGTTTTACTTAAAACACTACTCGAGTGTGTTTTTTTTAGCTCAATATAGTGGTTTATTAAATTGGGTTCCTTCTACGCCAAGGACCTGGAAGACAAACTTGTAACTATTAGGAAAGTTTTTAAAAAAATAATAAGAGATGTTAATGACAAATAGTTAATTTGAAAAGTTAACTATTAAATTGTTAATATTCGGGTCGATACTCCCGCCTTCTTCGCCAGCTGGCGAATCCGGACGGGCAGGCAATCGGTCTTTGACCTTTCGGATGTTGATATTATACAGTTAATTGTTAATATTCGGGTCGATACTCAAGCGGTCAACCATCGCCTTGGCGAGGTAAACGAGGGCAGACTGCCACCGCCGTGGCGGGGTGTCGCTTTTGAGTGAAATGAAAAAAGTTGCGACATAAATCTGCTGGCATATGTATATCGTTTATATCTTGAAAAGTGAAAATTTTAATAGATATTATATTGGACACACAGCTGATTTAAATGAAAGACTTAAAAAACATAATAACGGTCGTGTAAAATCAACAAAAGCCTATAAACCATGGTTAGTGATTTATACCGAAGAATACGATACGAAACAAGATGCATACAGAAGAGAGATGAAGATCAAGTCATATAATAGCGGTGAAGGGTTTAAAGTATTATTAAGTAATGTTAATAACAAATAGTTAATTTGAAAAGTTAACTATTAAATTGTTAATATTCGGGTCGATACTCAAGCGGTCAACGAGGGCAGACTGTAAATCTGCTGGCTCAGCCTTCGAAAGTTCGAATCTTTCTCGGCCCACAAAGAAAACTCCACTGACGTGGAGTTTTTGTTTTGAGAAAAAGTAAAATATGCATATTGCATTTTCAACGAGGGCAGACTGCCACCGCCAGCGGGCGGGGTGCCGCCGCGGCGGCATAAATCTGCTGGCTCAGCCTTCGAAAGTTCGAATCTTTCTCGGCCCACATATAAAATAACTGCAAATTTTAGGCAGTTATTTTTTGTTTTACGGAATATGATTTGGAATTAAATAAAAGATATCGATGGTCATTGATATCTTTTTAGTTTAAGAGTATAATAAAAAACATATGGTGGATAAGTGTTGCCTTGATGGCAGTAAAAAACAAAAAGAATTGCTTAGTCTTAAAAAGGACTTTGATATACTAAACGATGTTAATCGACTTCGTATTTTGTGCTTGGTTAAAAAACATGACGAGATTTGCGTGTGTGATATTAATGAGTCTTTAGGTCTGTCTCAAAATTTGGTCTCATATCATTTGGGGAAGTTAAAGGACGCCGGTTTTGTCGAGTCAAATAAACAAGGTTCAAGGGTGCTGTATCGTCAAGGAGTTAAAAAGGCAAAAGAATTTGAGAAAATTATAATCAATTTATTAAATAATTAATATGAAAATACAAGTTTTAGGTTCTGGTTGTCCTGCTTGCAAACAGTTGTTTGAAATTACTAAAAAGATGGCAAAAGAATTAAACATTGATACGGAGGTCGAATATATAACTGACGTAAGTAGGATGATTGAGATGGGAGTAATGACTAGTCCGGTCCTTGCTATTGACGGCAAACCAGTGTTGATCGGAGGCAATAAAAGAGAGGAGGAAATTAAAGAGGCTATCAGTGGGACAATAAATAATATTGGAAATAAAAACGGATGTGAGAATTGTTCCTGTGGAGGGGATTGTTAGTCTTAAAATTAAGTTATCTAACTATGGACATTTTTTACCCTTTAGAATTATTTTCTAAATGGATTACTTATGACATTTTTTCACTGCAAACGGGCCATTTGGCTGGCGCATTGCAGTTTTTTGTTTATGATTCTTTGAAAATATTTGTTTTAATTATTTTCATTACTCATTTCATGAGTTTGCTAAGATTTTATTTGCCTATTGAGAAATTAAAAGATTTTTTAGCAACACACAAGTTATTTGGTTTAGACTATTTTTTGGCTACATTATTTGGAGCTCTTACTCCTTTTTGTTCTTGTTCATCTATCCCTTTGTTTATTGGATTTATGGAAGCACGAATTCCACTGGGAGTTACTTTTGCATTTTTAATAACATCTCCACTAGTTAATGAAATAGCTATTGGATTGTTTATTGGTATGTTTGGTATGAAAATTACCATTATATATGTTACAGCCGGCATTTTAATTGGTATGATTGGTGGATTTGTAATTGGTAAATTAAAAATGGAAAAATATGTAGCTGATTTTGTTTGGAATATTAAATCCCAAAAATTAAGTAAAGAAGATGCTAAAAAAATTCCTTGGCTAAAAGTATATAAAATTATCTCCCGTGAAGCCTGGGGAATTAGCAGAAAAATAATGTTGTATGTTTTAGCGGGGGTGGCTGTCGGTGGGTTAATTCATGGTTATGTTCCGGAAGGATTTTTTGATGTGTATTTGCGGAAGGCTGGTTTTTGGGGAGTTCCGCTAGCAGTAATATTAGCAGTACCACTGTATTCTAACGCAAGCGGAGTTATCCCAATTATCCAATCATTGGTAGCTAAAGGCGTGCCAATTGGAACAGGTTTAGCCTTTATGATGGCTACAGTCGGCCTTTCTTTGCCAGAGGCCATGATACTTAAAAAGGTTTTAAAATGGCAATTACTGGCAACTTTTTTTGGAATTGTATCAATCGGTATAATTATAATTGGTTATTTGTTTAATTCTTTTATTTTCTAATTATTAAAAAACATAAAGTTGAAACGTCCTTATGAAAAATAATATTTTAATCGCCATTATTGTAAATATTTGTATTACAGTTTTTGAGATAGTATTAGGCTTGCTTTCTGGAAGCATGGCCTTGGTGTCTGATGCTATACATAACTTTTCTGATGTGGGAGCAATTGCACTTAGTTGGTGGGGTGAAAAAATTTCTCTTCATCCAAGCAATAAACAGAAGACCTATGGCTATAAAAGAGCTGAAATACTGATAGCATTTATCAATAGCTCTGTTCTCTTAACTGTAATTATTTTTATTCTAATTGAATCAGTCAAAAGATTGCTCAATCCAGTTGAAGTTGTTGGCTCTACCATATTGATTGTTGCTTTGATTGCCTTGGTCGGTAATAGCATTGCTACATATTTTCTAGAAAAAGATAAACACAAGAACCTTAACTTAAAGAGTGCCTGGCTTCATTCCTTGCAAGATGCCTTATTCTCATTGGGGGTAGTGGTAGGAGCGTTGATAATTCATTATACAGGTTGGTTTGTAATTGATCCTTTGATATCGATACTCTTAGCGCTTTATATTCTGAAAGAGGTTTTTAATATAATAAAAAAATCAGTTGATGTGTTGATGGAGTCGGTTCCTGCTGATGTTGATTCTGATCAGGTGCGTAAAAGTTTAGAAGATATTAAAAATGTAAAAAACATAGCTGATTTACATATTTGGCAGACAGATTCAAATAATAAATTTTTGAGTGCTCATATTGAAATAGAAAATATTGAAAATGGGGAAAGGAATAAACTACTTCTGAGTATTCAGAATTTGTTAAATGAAAATTATAAAATAAATCACACCACAATTCAGTTGGTGTCTATAAATAATTTAGAAAAAAAGATGCTTAATTGCAATCATTGCAACTAGAGTATTATAAATAAAATCTTTATGCCCAACAAATTAATGTCAATCATTTTACTGCTTTTCTCGGTAGTGACTTTAACTGGCTGTAACAGGCAGATTTCAACTGTTGAGAATGGTGACAAAACTGAACAAAAACAAGCAGCAGCTACAAGGGATAATTCAGGCACTAGTGAATATCAAGTGTCTAGTGCTGAAATGGTTGCCGAGAAGCTGGAAGTATATTATTTTCATCGCACTGCTCGTTGTGTGTCTTGTAAAACGATAGGTAGATATACTAAAGAAACAATGGAACAAAAGTATCGCAAGCAAATTGAAGATGGCTTGATTGATTATCGTGAGATAAATGTTGAGTTACCAGAGAATAAAGAAATAGCTATTAAATTTAAGGCCTCTGGTTCCTCATTGTTTATTAATAGGATTATTCAAGGCCAAGACAATATTAAACAGGATGCTAATGTTTGGCGTTTACTTGGTGATGAAGAAAAGTTTAAAAGTTATTTAGAAGCTGTTATTAACTCAAGTCTAGGAATATAAGAAGATGGATTTTATAAACGCATTAATCGACAATTATAACATTCCGGTGCTTACAGCATTCTTGCTTGGTATTTTAACTTCAATTAGTCCCTGCCCTCTAGCTACCAACATTACTGCTATCGCCTATATATCGAAAGAACTAAAAACAATTAAGAATACATTGCTCAACGGCTTGTTCTATACATTGGGCAGGGGCATTAGTTATACGCTCCTGGCCATTTTGATATATTATGGTATATCAAGTTTTCATATATCAAATATTTTTGAGGGTTGGGGCGATAAAGCGTTGGGGCCAATATTGATTATCATTAGTTTAATAATGTTTGGGCTTATAAATATAGATATTGGAGTTAAAAGCGAGAAGATAGAGAGGGTAAAAGAATGGTTATCTCAAAAAGGATATATCGGCTCACTTTTATTGGGTGTTATTTTTGCTCTAGCATTTTGCCCCTATAGTGGAGTTTTATTTTTTGGGGTTTTAATGCCACTCGTATTGAATTCGACAGAAGGCTTTTTGCTGGCTCCGTTTTTTACTCTAGGGACCGGCTTGCCTGTAATTATATTCTCATTTTTAATTGCATTCTCACTGCAGAAAGTTAGTAAGGCCTTTCAGATAGTACAAAAGGTTGAAAAAGTGATGAGATATCTTGTTGCGAGTGTGTTTATGACAACAGGATTATATTATTTATATATTTTGATTAAATATTTACTTGCGTAAGGCATTATTATTTTATAATACTATAGCGTTGGTTGATAAAATTTCTTGTTGTAGCTTATACTATCCTACTAATTCTTGCATATTTAAGTTCCAATCAGACCCAATACGGACCACAAATTTAAAATCGCCAGAAATGGCGATTTTTGTTATACTTAAATTAGGTTCTAATAATTCAATAAAAGATATGAAAGCAAAAGAAATTTATCGAAAACTGGAAAAGGATTTTCATTTGGATCAGTGTAGTGATGATTGGAGTCAAATGGATTTTAACGAATTTATTTGTGATAATTTCAAGGAGCGTTACATGGGACTGGTTTTGGACAATGCTGAAGAGATCGAAAAAATTTATACAGCAGTTTTTCCTAGCGACAAGGTGCTAAAAGAGATTCTAGATAAGGATGAAAATAATATATTGATTTTCACACACCATCCATCAACTTGGGACACTACAGTTACTGGGTTTCCATTCAAGGACATGAACAAGGACTTGCTTGTAAAATTAAAAGAGAAAAACATTTCTTTATATTGTTTGCATGTTCCATTGGATGCAAATGGGTATTTTTCTACTACTGTTAATTATGCAAAAGAGATTGGAGTTAGTTTTGATGAAGATTTTGCAGAATATTACGGAGTGCAAGTTGGGGTGATAGGTGGAACCAATCTTAATTCCCTGAAGGATTTAGTGAACAGAGTTGAAAAAGCCGTTGGTCATAACGTTAAGTTATTAAAATATGGAAGTGATAATATTGCGAATCAGAAAATAGCTGTTGTGGCTGGGGGAGGAAATGATCCTGAAATATTAAAAGAACTTTTAGAGAAAGGAATAAAAACATATGTTACAGGCATCGTAAGCGCAGTTGGGGGGTATCCTCCAGCAGTAGAATTTAATAGTCTTGCAAAAGAAAATAAGATAAATATTATAGGTTCGTCACATTATTCAAGTGAGAAATTTGCATGTATAAAAATGTTACACTATTTTGAAGCGCTTGGAATCAAGGCTTCGTTTGTGGAAGATAAACCAGATCTTGGTGATATAGTTTAATTGTTTAATATATCATAATTATTGGTTAGTATTTTGTTCCATTCCGCTAATTCTCGCATAATTAGGTTCCAATCAGCTCCAATACGGCGACACGGAAAACAGAACATTTTTATGTTCTGTTTTTATTTGTTATAATGTAGTATACTAAAATAATTTTAATATATGGCATTATCAAAATATCACAATAAATATTCTAGTCTTATTGATGAAGAAATTTTGAATAGAATTGAAGCAAAAGAAGATGAGTTAATTGAAATTTTCAAGAAAGTTTCTCTTGATAATAATAACAACCTTGCCAGAGTGGCTGTTTTGGGTTGTGCTGACAAGAGATTTGTTTCAGCGCACAAGATATTGTTTGAAAAAATATTAAATAGAAAAGTAGACCTTACCACATTTGATATTTCGACAGATCATTTAGAAGGAGAGACTAATGTCATTCAGCATGATTGCACACTTCCATTACCTGGGTCGCTCTATGATGTAACTTTTGGTCATGTAGTTTTAAAATTTATTGAAACAGGTAAACAGTATGATTTTTTAAAAAATTCTTATGACGCTCTAAATCTAGGTGGTATTGCAATACATGTTTTTGATAATGAGGAAATTAGTTCAGAAAATGAAAAGTTATCAGATGGCTATTGGCGTGTCCCGTTAGATGTTTGGAAAACAAAGCTAACAGAGGAAGAAATTCAATTTATGGAAATAGATTTGAAATATGGTCCTGCTCTTGTTATTTTAAAGCGTTAATCTCTATAAATAATATGTGCCATTCCGTTAATTCTAGCATAATTAAGTTCCAATCAGCTCCAATACGGCCCACAAATGAAGAACTCCAAAAAAAGGAGTTCTTTTTGTTTTTGAAAATCAATCATTGTATCTTGTAGAATAAACGAGGGCAGACTGCCACCGCCAGCGGGCGGGGTGCCGCCGCGGCGGCATAAATCTGCTGGCTCAGCCTTCGAAAGTTCGAATCTTTCTCGGCCCACATAATAAAAAACACTCACAATTGTGAGTGTTTTTTATGGACTAGAGAATATGGAGATTTTTGTGTGGCAGGAATAAGAAATATTTGTTGACATTCTATGGGGAAGTGGTAATATCTTAGCTAACAATAAATCGATATTATGAAAAAATACTTAATATATATTGCTATTTCTCTCCTGCCTTTATTGGTAGTTTTTATTGTGTTTAACAAAAAAATGTCAGGAGACATTAATTCTAAATGGAGTAGAAGTGAATTGAAAGGGGACGTAAAAGAAAAAGAGTCCAAGGAATTTTTAGAAATTGTAGACATTCATAAGGATAGTAATTTAGTAGAGTTAACAACCGGAGAAGAATCACACAAAGCGGTCAAGGAAATAGAAATTACCTATGAACAAGACGAGAAAAGAAAGATTGCTGATTTAGGTGGTTTAATTGTTTATTTGGCATTTAAAGAGCTTAACTGTAATAATATTAGAAATTGGTTTTACGATTTAGATTTAAGGGAGAATTATGAAATAGAAAAGATTAACTATTGTAAGGATGTGTTTAAAAAGGAAAGTATTAATGTTAATGATTTTGATGTAGTAGTAGAGAAAAAAAATATTTCTTTAGAAATACCTAGATGTGGTAATTATGAAATTGGTAATCCAGATTTATATGAAGGAGCAAAGGAAAAGTTTGATCATTCTGATTTATATGAAAAAATTTCTATATATTTAGGAAATAATACAAATGAACTTACAAAATATTGGTATATAATAAAAAATACACAAAATATCACTAATGAAGATATAAAAATAATTTCTAACTGTGAAGGGTATTATTTCAATTGGCTTAAACCACCAATCTTAGTTGGTGATTATGTAATAATAGAATCAAGGGAGCCAGGAACAGGAATTAGTAGCTGCTGGGGGATAAATCCAGACAGTACTTACATACAAGAGGGTTTAGTGAAATGTGTGATAAAAGAAGATGAGTCTAAGAACATAAAATTGTTAATAGAATAACGTTTGATGATATTTTCAATAAAATTATAAAATCGCCAGAAATGGCGATTTTTGTTATAATTAGAAATATATTCAACTAAAAATATATTCATGTTTGAAAATAAAAATAAAAAAGAATGGTGGAAGGAAGCGGTGGTTTATCAGGTTTATCCGCGTAGTTTTAATGATACGAATGGAGATGGAAATGGTGACTTGAGAGGTATTATCGATAAATTAGACTATATAAAAAGTCTTGGAATTGATGCTATTTGGATATCGCCAATTTATACATCACCAATGACTGATAATGGTTATGATATATCTGATTATTATTCTATAAACCCTATGTTTGGAAATATGGATGACTTTGATGAACTTCTTGAGGGAATACACAAGCGGAAAATGAAACTAATGATGGATCTTGTTATTAATCATACTTCCGTAGAACATCCATGGTTTTTAGAATCTCGTTCTAGTGTTGATAATCCAAAACGGGATTGGTATATTTGGCGAGAGGGAAAAAATGGAGGTGAGCCAAATAACTGGGCTTCTCATTTTATGAACTCGGTTTGGGAGCTAGATGAAAAAACTAATCAATATTATTTTCACATGTTTGCCCGTGAGCAAGCAGACCTAAATTGGAATAATCACGAAGTGAAAAAAGAAATATTTAACATGGTTGATTTTTGGCTCAAAAAAGGAGTTGACGCTTTTAGGATGGATATGGCCAATTATCTCATGAAAGCAGATGGCTTTCCCGATGCTCCAAAAAGAGATGGTGATGATAGAAAATATATTCATGGTGAAGGTTTGTATGCAAATCAAGCAGGGATGCACGAACTGATTAATGAGTTAAAAGAAAAAGTTTTAGCACCACACGGAGCAGCTCTTTTTGGGGAAACGTATTTCTTGGACAAAGATAGTGCCTTGGATTATGTTGCTTACGCGCGAAAAGAATTTGATTTGATATATCAGTATGAAGTCGTTGGGGCTCGTGGAAATTGGGAGGAGGCGAAGAGGTCGGTAAGAGAATGGTATGAATCTTTTAATGGTAAGGGCTGGAATTCTATTACTCTTAGTAACCATGATTCACCTAGGCCGATTTCCTTGTTTGGAGATGATGGTGAATACAGAAAAGAGTCTGCTAAATGTTTGGCAACATTTTTGCTAACCGCACCAGGAACACCATTTTTTTTGCAGGGCGAAGAGATTGGAATGACTAATGTTTTGTTTGAAAATATTGATTGTTATTCTGATATAGAAATGAAAGAAAAATATAAAGAGCGAGTTAGTAATGGAGAAGATTCCGAAGTTGTTTTTAGAGATGTCGCTAAGTGGAGCAGGGATAATGCGCGTACTCCTATGCAGTGGGGCAAGACTAAAAATGCTGGTTTTTCTAACGGTAATCCTTGGCTTGGAGTAAATCAAAATTATAAAGATATAAATGTTGAAGCTGAAGAGAGTGATAAAAAATCAATATTGAATTTTTATAAAAATATTATAAAAATAAGACGGAAACATCCCGCACTTGTTTACGGAGACTATATTCCTTTGGTTCCAGACGATTGGGAAACTTACGCTTATATGCGCGTTTTAGGAAAGTCTAGGTACATCGTTTTTCTAAACACATCAAAACGAACTTGGAAAATGGACGCCCTAAAAGAACTTAAGCCAAAATCAAAACTTTTAATTTCCAATTATGATACTCATGATGACCCAGGTGATGGTTTATTATTGCGTCCATGGGAGGTGAGGATATACAAGGCGAGTTAATAAAAGGTTTGGATTAATGTTCAAAAATAATGAACAATATAGCAAAAAAACAAAATTTCACATTGAATGATGAGGAGGAATATCAGGATTTAGAAATTATTGGACAGGATTTTAGTGGCAAAACTTTTAATTCTCTTGATTTTAAAAATTGCACTATTAGAAATTGTGATTTTAGTAAGGTTATAATAAATAAACTTTCTTTAGTTGAAGTTAAATTTATTGAATGCGATTTTGCTAATCTAGAAACAGAAGAGTTGTATGTTAAAAAAACAGTTTTTGATAAATGTAGGATGACTGGTTTTATCGGGTCAGAAGGAATACTAGCGGAAGTACAATTTATTAATTGCCAGTTAAAATTTTCTCAATTTCGTTTTGCACAGTTAAAAGATATAAGGTTTGAAAATTGTCCTTCGAGTGAATCTGATTTTTATTCTTCCTCTTTCTTCAAAGTGGATTTTTTAAATTGTGATTTAGAAAAAACAGAAATGTCAAAAACCAAACACTATAGAACTGATCTTAGAACAAGCAAGATTCAGGGATTGAAAATAGGGATTGAAAGTTTAGAAGGAATTACTATTGATCATAGTCAAATAATCGACCTCGCTTGGCTACTGGGAGTGAAAATTAAATAATTTATTATAACGTGGTATATGTTTGATAATAAAAATAAATTAGAGGAATTTAATTATGAAAACAATGAAAGTCTAAGCAAGAGCCAGTTGCTGATGGGTGGAGGAGTTTTGCTTGTCCTGGTTTTAGTTTCTTTTTTTATTTTTTTCATGAATAAGAAGAATCAAAAAATTTCTAATATTAACGAAAGTGGTCCTGTAAGTAATGTTTTTGATTTAGACAGTGATGGAGATGGTTTAAATGATAGAGAAGAGAAAGAGTATGGAACAAACCCATTTGAAAGGGATACTGATGGAGATTCATATAGCGATAAAGAAGAAATTGATTTAGGATATAATCCTAGAGGAGATGGGCCGATTGAAAATTTGACTTTTTCGACAAGTAGTAAGAGGGATGAATCAAGGGAAGATGATTCAGTAGCGGTTAAAAACTATTTAAAACAAAGCCATTCCCCGTTTTCAGGGATAAGCAAATATCTATCAATTGGTGGAATACTTTCGTTATTTTTTAGAATTGTTTTTTTTATTTTAGCGCTACTTCTTTCAGCTGTTATTTTTAATTTCATTGCTAGGAATATTTTTAAGCAATATCAAGTTACCTCCGAAAGAACAATGAAAACATTCGCAATTTTTTATATCTCTGTTTTTTTGAGCGAAATCATTAGGAATATTTTAGTATATTTATTGCCAAATATTTTTGTTCTAATTGCAGGGTACTTTATTGCTTTCTCTTTTGGGATTTTTCTTTTCTTCTATTTATTTATAAAAGAATATAAGTTTTCAATATTTACTTTAATCGGTATTTGGATAGTTGAAATGATAATAGCTTTTATAATTTTTTTAATTATTATGATGCCTTTTGTCCTGTTGTTTATTTCAGCTATGCGTGATAATTCATTCGGAATTGGAGCATAAAATTATGGAAGAAAAAAATGAACCACAAACCGATAAAGAGATACTTAATGATGTGCAAGATGGTATCTTTAATTCTCTTTATGGTAAAAAAGCGAAAAGAAGAAAATTTTTTAAAAAACATTCTTCACTTCTCACGCATGCTAAAAGGGTTTTGATAATTCCTATTGTGGTTTATTCTTTCGTATTAACATGCAAAGTCATTATTGCTGCCCCGAGCTATAGTGATGAGGAAACTATCAAAAATGAAGCAGCTCTTTTGAAAATGATTGATGAGAAAGGGGGAGTTACTAGAGATAGATTTTTGAGTTCGCTTAAATTATTGAAAGAAAGTCCAGCGTTTTATAGAAAGGTAGTTAACAACATTGATGAATTAGAAGTACGAGATGGAATTTGTGACTATGCGTGTGTTCGTTCGAGTAGTAGTGTTGTTTTGTATAATGCAGTTGATTTTATGGCATATGTCGTATCACCTGATGCTAATTTTAATAAAAAAATATTAACAATTGACCCAACTGGTTTTAAACATTTCGATAACGATGTAGAATTTGCCTCCATGATTGTTCATGAGACCGATCATGTGGAATATCTTGAGAGCTCTAGACTGAGAAGAGGAGCTCTGGCTATTCACTGTAATCCAATAATCAACCCGCATATTTCTGTTTATAGTGGTATCCCCGATATTTCACATAGAATACAAACGATAGAAATATGTGCCGAAAAAGCCCAAATAGATTTTCATGAAGCGTCTTTAACACATTCTTCCTACGACACAGAGTCTAATATTTTTGGGGTATTATTTGGTGGTCTTTTTGGAGCAATGAAGGATTTCATAGGGATGTTTTTTTAAAATTACATTTGCTTTATATTGTTAGCTTGCTAGAATGTTTAGGCTTTTAATGTCAGAGTAATTTATTTGTAATACTATTAATATATGAAAAAAGAAGAAAAAAACGAAGAAGCAAGTATTAAAAATTTAATTCCATATTTTATTAAGTATAAGTGGAGAATAGCCTTTAGTTTGTCGATGCTTATTATTTCAAAAGCATTAGCCGTTGCTGATCCTTATGTGATGAAAATGTTGATTGATATTTTGATTGAAAAGGCTTCAGGAGTAGATATAAAACTTATAGTTAGTCTTATCGTCTTATTTTTTGCTTTGCGTTGGGGGACAAATCTTCTGGATGGTGCGAAAGATTATTTGTTTGCGAAGGTTCAGGCAAATATCAAAAGATATGTTTCTTTGGATATTTTCAAACATCTAATTGCTCTTCCTGTGGATTTTCATACCAATCGAGCGACTGGTGGTATTTCTAGGATGATTACTCGTGGAGCAAAAGGATTAGAGCAAGTTTTCTTTATTATGACCTTTCATATTATTCCGACACTTATCGAGATATTGTTCATAGCAATAGTATTTATTAAATTATTTCCTGTTTCGTTTACCCTTGTCTTTCTAGGGTTTGTGATTGTGTATATTACATTTACTATTAAGTTTACTGACAGAAGACAGAAGGTGCTGATAGAAAAAAACAAAAAAGACGACAAAGCAAGTAGTCATTCGATTGATGCTTTACTGAATTACGAAACAGTAAAATATTTTACAAACGAAAAGTTTGAATATTCTCGTTACAATACTTCTCTTAAAGACTGGGTTGGGACAGCAATAAAATCAACCAAAATGGGAGCCAATCTCAATATGGGGCAGGGGCTTATCATCACGACAGGGCTTACAGCTATTTTAGCACTAGCTATTAGGGAGTATTTGGCCGGTGCAGCCACTATTGGTGATTTTGTTCTTGTGACAACTTATCTAACAAGAATTGCTATCCCACTAAACTTTCTCGGATCTATTTATAGAATGGTAAAAGAAGGATTGGCAGATGTTGATGAGATGTTTAGGCTCTTGAATGTTAAAAATACTATTAAGGATAAGGCGGATGCTAAAGATCTTGATAATATCGAAGGCCATTTAGTAATGAAAGATGTTGAATTTAAATATTCAGATAAAAGGACTGTGCTAAAAGGAATAAATATCGATGTCCCAGCAAAATCTAGTGTGGCCCTGGTTGGTTACTCTGGCTCTGGGAAGTCTACTATTTCAAAGTTACTCTTGCGTTTATACGATGTAAGTTCAGGGGCTATCTTGCTAGACGGAAATGACATAAGGGATGTAAAGCAAAAATCTCTAAGGAAAAGTATTGGGATGGTAGCTCAAGATACCACACTCTTTAATGACACAATATATCATAATATTGCATATGGGAAAACTGATGCAACAAAAGATGACGTTGAGAAGGCCGCTAAGATTGCTCATATACATGACTTTATTGTAAGTGAGCTCCCTGAAGGATACGATACAATAGTTGGAGAACGAGGCGTGAAACTTTCTGGTGGAGAAAAACAACGAGTAGCAATAGCTCGTATGATAATAAAAAATCCTTGTATTTTGATATTTGATGAAGCGACCGCATCTCTTGATACAAAATCAGAAAAAATTATTCAAGACGCAATTAAAGAGTTATCCAAGGGAGGTAGAACCACGGTAGTCATTGCTCATAGGCTTTCAACTATCGTTGATTTCGATAAGATAGTTGTTATGAGTAAAGGTGAAATAATTGAAGAAGGTAACCATCTCGAATTGTTGCAAAAAGGAGGAGCCTATGCTAGTTTATGGGAAACACAGAGTAGTAGCAAGTAATGATGGTTCATTAAAATCTTACGAAGGAGAAAATTATGAGTAAGGGAATAAATTTTTGTTCAACGAAAATGAAAGTTTCAGATTTTTTTGAAATAAACTCTGATGCGGACAAGGATGGAAATCTATTGATAAAAATATCAGCGATTTCTGAAAGAAAGTTAGACTTTGAGGAAATATTGGAACTTACGGTAATCATATCGGAACAGCTTCTAATTGTGATTAGCGATAACGCCGAAGTTGATTTGTGGAATATTCTTGATAAGAAATTAAGAGACATTGAAAGTTTTAGCTCAAAAATGAAGGCATCTTTCAAAAAGAATAAACTAATTTATCTTGGTGAACTTGTGCAGTGTGATTCTGATACTTTGAAGAGGAAGGGCTTTGGTGAAACGAATAGAAAGAAGATGAAAAATATTTTAAAAGGACGGGATTTAAGTTTTGACATGGACAATGAAAAAGAACTAGGTAATTGGATAATACCTACGGAGAGATAGAGTGTTAAGTATCAATGCACCTCTCTCGAGGTGCATTTTATTTACTTTTAATTAATTTTATGCTAAGTTAAGCTTATAATTTCGGTCATTAACAATAAAAAATAGGAGGAAAAAATGAAAGAATTATTGAAGATTTTGTGTGTTACCAAGAATGATAGAATAAAAAAAGAACTAGAAAAAAACCTCTCGGGTGAAAACAAAAATATTGGAATAGAACCCTGGGAAATTTCTTTGTCATTTTCATTAAAGGGACACACTTTCTTAGCCAACAAGTTTGATGTTATCATTTTGACTGTTTGCAAAGGAAATAAAGAAAATATCTCCCAACAAATTAATGAAATATTATTAACTCACCATCGAAATCCAAAGGCACAAATTATTGTTATTTGTGAAATTAATCCTTATTGCTATCCAGTTTTTACCCAAACAATAAAAGATACAGGATCATTTGCTTTCGGAACTGCTTGGGAGTTAGCAAAAAGAATATCAGAAATGATTTATTTGGAAAAAGAATCTTTGAAATTAAAGCCAGGAGATGATTATGAAGAAAATAATTTCAAAAATAAATCCGTTGACAATCTTCTCGGAAATTAGAAATCTTCTTTTTATCAGGCTATTTTAAAACCATGCCCTGCTTATTTGAAACTAACACCAAATAATAATTATTGGAGTGAGAAAAATAAGATTGCCTTGAAATATCGTTTAGTGTTTCTTTTTTTGCTTACTTTTAATTGTTATTTCTTGTTATTTAATTTCAAATAAGATTAGTTTTAGTCAGGAAATTAGAAATAGCTGTCAACAAGTTTTGGTTGGAGGCAAAGAACTTTCGAAAGATTTTCCTTTGCGTATTTATTCTTATGTTCATTTTTGGTATAACCAAAAAAATGACCTGTCTAAGAAGAATTTTATAGATACTTTTTTAGACACCGGGTTTAATGCTAACGTTGCTCAGCTGATAAGAAATGACCCACAAAACGGCTCGGCGGAATTGGGGGGGGGTATAATATTTCATAGAAATAATAAATTGAATTTCATTACAATTGAAAGTGCTTTTTTACCAATTGCGAGAGAAATAAAAACCTCCTTAGAGAACGAAAGCTTATTGATACCAAATTTCAAGAAATATAAAGGAGAAATAGAAAAAAGATTTGGTGATGATCTGGCCATAAAAAGTTTTAATCGTTGGTTTGTGAGAGAACCAGGAAATTTGCTTGCCATAAAGAAATATTTACAACATGCCGTATTTCTTTCTAATTATTCATATTTTTTGGATATTGATAGTGTAATGGAACAATTTTATGGATCATATCATGGTGAATATGTAGGTAATTTCCATATTCATAGGTATGGAGATCCAGTTTCAGACATTGACCTAGAAGGGAGCAAAATTGAAGATAAATTTGTTATTATTAGTCAAAGTAATAATAAATTTCAAATTGCTTGGCTCAGGGAAAGTAAAACATTTTATATTTCTGAACAATTTTTGTATTAAAAATATAATAGAATGCTTATTCGTAGGCATTCTATTTTTATTGACTTTTAGGCTCAAATCTATAATAATATACTCTATATGAAGAAATTTTTTTACAAGCTAATTCTTATATTTTTAATTGTTCAGGTGGGGTATTTTGCCTACTCTTTTTTGTTTGATAGGGGAAAAGAGATAAATTCGAGCTCTATTGACAGCACTGATCAAGAGATGGTTATTATACCAGAAAAGCAAGACAGGATAGAAAAAATTGAAATAGTCGATGGTTCTACATACGGAGCGTTAATGGAGGAGATGGATATTCCTGGCTCTGTCTACATGGAGATTTATGATTCATCAGAGGACGTTTATGATTTGGTTAAAATTCGACTTGGTCGTTTTATTGAGCTTGTTTATGATAAAGACACAGATGAATTTAAAGAACTAAAATATAAAATAGACACAGAGGATGAATTACATATTAGAAACACAAAATATTTAATCAAAGAAGACGCTGTGGCATCTAGCACAGAAGAAATAAACACCTGGATTGCAGAGGTAGCACCTATTCCGTATGAAATAAAAGTTGTCAGAAAAGAAGGGGTTGTTGAAACTTCTGTTTATATGGCCGCAATTAATAACGATATTGATGAGCGGGCAATTATTGATTTGGCGAATGCTTTTCAATGGAGCATCGATTTTGCAATGGACCCTCGTGTCGGAGATACTTTTAAAATGTTTTACGAAGAAAGATATCTGGACGGAGAGTATGTAATGCCAGGTCGTATATTGGCTGGTGTTTATGTGAATGACGGGAAAGAATTTGATGTATATTATTTTGAAGAGTCTGATGACAATATCGGATACTTTGATAAGGATGCCAACTCAGTTCAGAAAATGTTTTTGAAAGCCCCTGTAGAATTTAGATATATTTCATCTGGGTATACAACGGGCAGTAGAGTGGTAATGGAAATAGGTTTGTATGGACCACACAGAGCGATTGATTATGCTGCTCCAATGGGAACCCCAATTAGGTCAGTTGGGAATGGAACAATTACTTTTGCGGGTTGGAGTTCATCAGGATATGGATATCTTACAAAGATTAGGCACAATGGCACATACTCTACTAATTACGCTCATCAATCAAGAATAGGAGTTAGAGTAGGGCAGAAAGTGTCACAGGGAGATATTATAGGCTATGTTGGCTCAACAGGTTATTCAACTGGCCCTCATCTTCATTATGAAATGGTAAAGAATGGCTCAAAGATAGACCCACTCAAGGAAATCTTGCCACCAGGTAAGCCAATCAAAGAAGAAAACAAAGAAAGATTCTTTAGTCTTTTAGAAGAATACAATAAACAGCTCAACTAAATAAATGAAGTCATTAATCATTAAAGCACATCCTGCTTCCTATGGTTTTACTCACAAGATTGCTTTTGAATATAAAAAGGGAGCTCTAGAATCTGGGAAAGAAGTGGAAATTATAGATTTATATAGCGAAGAGTATAAACAAGAATATTTTTCATTTGAAGATTTAAAAAATATTTCTCGTGACCCTAAAAGGGATTTGATACAAGAGAAAATAAAAGAAAGTGATGAATTGGTTTTTGTTTTTCCGATGTGGTGGTGGGGTGCACCAGCTATTATGAAAAATTTTATTGATACAAATTTTTTAGCAGGTTTTGCTTATCGATTTCAAAAAAGCGGAATCCCTCTAAGGCTATTAAAAGGGAAAACAGCTAGAATTTTTGTTACATCGGATGGTCCTTGGATTTTTTATTTCTTTTTCGGAATGCCTGTAAAAAAGGTTTGGAAATATGGAACTTTTATGACATGTGGGATAAAACTAAAATCATTTAAGCTTTTTTCTTCAATGAGAAAAGCCAATGATAAAGAAAAGAAAAAATACTTAGAAAAAGTTTATCAAATTTCAAAAAAATAATGGAGGAAAATACAATAAAATATAAGCTCAGAAGAGGTGTCAAAACAAAAAGATTGAGTATTAGTATTCATAGTGATTCAAGAGTTGTAGTTTCTGCTCCGCGCAAGTTATCTCAAGGAAGTATTGATCAATTTTTAAAAAAGAAAAAAGACTGGATAAAAAAATCTCTTGATTTTTATAAAAACAGAGTAGACAAACTTCCCAGCATTGAATTGGATAGTAAAAAAAGAAAAGAGATTGAGCTATACATAACAGCCATATTAGAGGAGATAAACAAGCTATACAACTTTAAATACACTAGGGTTTTTGTTAAAAATCATAAAAGTAGATGGGGTTCTTGTTCCAGCGCACGGAATCTAAATTTTAATTACAGGATTATATCTTTGCCAAATCATTTAGCAGAATATATTATCGCCCATGAGCTATGTCATTTGAAAGAAATGAATCACTCCAAAAGATTCTGGGATTTAGTGGCGCTTAGTATTCCTAATCATAAAGAAAGAAGAAGAGAACTTAAAAAAATAATTTTCTAATATGCCAGAATTACCTGAAGTAGAAACAATCAGAAATGATTTATCAGAAAAGATAGTAAATAAAAAGATTGTTAAATTAGAAGTAAAAAAAGTAAAGCTTGTTAAAAACACTCAAGAAGTTTTTATGAGTGTTTTGTTGAATTCAAAATTTTCCTATATAGACAGGATTGGAAAACTTTTAATATTTACTATCAAAAAAGGAGATTTAGAAAAATATCTTTTGGTTCATCTGAAAATGACAGGTCAGTTTATCTATGTAGGGAAAAATGAAGTGGTTGCTGGAGGGCATAGTAATTCCAGGGAAGAATCAAAAAAATATAGACTAGGTGGATTAGAGAAAGATTTACCAAATAAATTTTCACATGTAATTTTTCATTTCCACGATGGTTCTACTTTGTATTTTAATGATATGAGACAGTTTGGCTATTTGAAAATAGTTGATGCTCTAGAGCTCAAAATGATTAAAGGGAAATACGGGATTGAACCTTTGCAGAAAAACTTTACCTGGAAAAATTTTCAAAAAGTTTGCGAGGGTAAAAGAACAAACATAAAGGCTTTTTTATTAAATCAACATATGATTTCCGGTCTAGGTAATATCTATGTTGATGAGATATTATTTGCATCTGGAATACTTCCCACTAGAAATGTGTCAGCTCTTAACGAAGATGAGTTGAGAGAGTTATTTGAGAATACAAAAAATATTATTAAGAAAGCGATAAAACAAAGAGGAACAACTTTTAGTGATTATGTTGACTCAAAAGGTGAGCGAGGTGGTTTTGCTAATTTTTTGAAAGTTTATGGAAAAGAAAAGACTGTTTGTCCAAAATGTCTGCGAACAAAAATATTAAAAATAAAAGTAGCGGGGAGAGGAACTAGATTTTGTCCTAGATGTCAGAATTAAGCAAAATTTTATAAAATAAGCTAAATATGTTATAATTGCTGTATTAATACATCAATTTTTTTTATGCAAAGAGCCATTTTTTCAAAAGCATTTGTTATTTTTTTAGGTTTTATTTTTCTTTTTTCTTTAGCCTTTCTCTCTTCTGATTCCGTTGTGGCCCAAGAAGAGGTTTGCGATTCGACTCATGTGAGAGTAATTGCCAGAAACGATGTAGGCAAGTATCTATCAGATATTGGTTTTGAAATATATGAAACAGTTTATGATGCTGACCGGAACCCAAAACCTGGGAAAAAAGTAGCTGGGGGGACCATTAGTGAAATGCTTGGTTATTCTGATGTCTCTTTTGTTCCAGCGGAAAGTGAATATACAATAAAAATGTGGCACCTCAATAATAATGTTGGTGCTTTTTGGTTTTTTGGAGATATTAATTTATCCTGTGGTGAGGATTTTGAAATAACGGAATATTTAAGTGGTTTTAATTTCGTTTTGCGAAATGCTGATGGTGAACTCAGAAAAGATGCTAGTATTTCTCTTTATACACAAAGATATGACGTTGATGGGGATCCAATCAAAGAACGGCAAGATTTAGTAAAACTGCTTAATACTTCGACAGAAGGTGAGACCACTATTTACGTTGCCGATTCTTCTAGATATTTATCAACGGAAGACGGAGGCGCTTATGTTTTTGTTTCTCCCGGCAAAGATGGAGGAGAATTTATTTATTATGACCTAGATTTGAGTGATGGTTCAACCGAACAATTTACATATATTTTTAGTGATATTGCTTTTTACATCGAAGATGATTATGGAGTTCCTTTTCCAGCCAATACGAAGATCGAAATATATGAACAGGATTATGACTATGACGGAGAGGAAATGCTGGGAACAAAGATTAAAGATATTTTAACAGATGATAAGGGTTTTGCATTTTTTGAATATCCTGAAGGAACTTATGCTGTACGGATAAAGAATGGTAGTGGTGATTATCAAACATTTTGGGATTTAGAAATGATAGATCAAGAGAGAAATAATGTTGGCTTAGTGGTTGAAGGGGAATGGGCAGACGGAGGAGGTGCTTGTGAAGCTACCTCTAATTTGGAAATTGTTACTAGAAATTATGACGGGGACTATGTCCCAAATATTTCATTTGAACTATATGAACAAGTTAGTGATATTGATGGTAGTCCAAAGGTTGGAAACAAAGCTGTCGGTGGAAAAGTGAATGAGCTAGGCAGAGGTATAGTTCCTTTTCACCCAGACCCAAGAAAATATTATATCTTAAAAATGTATGATAAAAATGCAAACATCGGAGAATTTTGGTTTTATGATTATATTAAATTTGCTTGCGGAGAAGATAGAAGTATAACCAAGGATTTGAGTTCTATAAAATTTGTACTGAGAGATGCCGATAATAATTTAAAAAAGAATCAAGCCTTTTCGGTCTACACCCAAAAATTCGACATAGATGGTAAACCAATTCACGAGAAAAAGGATTTATTGAGCTCCGCTCTAAATACTGGAGAGGAAGGATTCGTGAGAATCTATGTTGCTGGGCCTCATCCTTATGACAACGAGAAGAAAGGAAAATATATTTTTTCAGCCCAAGGAACAAATAGAGTAGAATATATTGCTTACGACCTAGATGTGATAAATCAAGAAGACTTAAATTTTGATTATGTTTTTAGCGATATTTTTTTCAATCTAAAAGACGCCAATGGCTCTCCATTAGAAAACATTGATATTGAAATGTATAAACAAGAAAGGAGTGTTAGTGGAAATAAAATTCTAGGTACTCTAGTTACCAAACAAAAAACGAATTCAGAAGGAATGGTAAAATATGAATATCCAGCAGGGAGTTATGCTGTTCGCTTCAAGGATGATGTTGGCCAATATTTTACTTATTGGGATATTAGAATTAATGACAAGCAAAGGGCAGTTAAAGAATTGAAAAGAAATTTAGTTAGGATTACCCTGCGAGGCGCTAGTGGAAATATTTTACCAGAAGGGACTAGTGTTAATGTTTACTCCATGATAGCCGATGATGATGGACAACATTTTTATAGAAACAAGAGTATAAAAACTTTAAAAATTACGGCCAAGGGCTATGTTGATATTTCTTTGATTCCGGACGTTTATCTTTTTTCATTTAAGGAGGATAAAAAAGAATATGGTTTTGCCATGGAAACGCTCAATGGGACTCTTCACAAGATTGAGATAAAAAAAGTTTCAGATAGAGAAATAAAAGATGACACTAGTTTTAGAGTAATTAGGAGTGCTGGCTCAGCTAGCACAGATAGCTCTTCATTAACCGAAAAACTGAAAGGCTATATTTTACTCCAAGTAGAGAACAATGGAGAAGCTTGGTATGTTGATGCTGAGAGTAGTAAAAGATACTATATGCGCGATGGAGGAGTGGCTTATCAAATGATGAGAGATTTTGGCCTTGGGATTTCAAACGAAAACTTGAAAAAGATTCCAATAGGGACTAATGATAGGTTTGAAATATCGGATTATGATGGTGATGGTCTTTCAGACAAGATTGAAGAAGCTCTGGGAACAGACATGTATGCACGCGATACTGATTTAGATGGGTACAATGACGGGGAAGAAGTGAGAGGTGGTTACAACCCTCTCGGAATTGGAAGAATGACTGAAGATTTGGCTTTAGCAAATAATTTAAAAGGAAAAATCCTCTTACAAGTTGAATCTCGTGGCGAAGCTTGGTATATAAACCCGGTAGACGGAAAAAGGTATTACATGAAAGACGGTGAAGCAGCATTTAATATTATGAGATTCTTAAGTCTCGGTATCACAAATGCCAATCTTTCAACAATCGAGGAAGGAATAATAAATAACTGAATAAACTCTTTTGTCATTCTGAGGAGCGAACGTTAGTGAGTGACGTGAGAATCTTTTTCCACGGGCAAGATTAAGAATAATAATTAATAAAAAATAAAAAATGTACGATATTGTTATAATAGGAGGAGGACCAGCTGCAATTTCATCTGGAATATATGCGTCTAGAAAAAAATTAAATACATTATTAATTACAGAGTCTTTTGGAGGTCAGTCTATTGTTTCCGATAGTATAGAAAATTGGATAGGTGAAGAGAATATTGGCGGTTTTGATTTAGCTCAGAAATTAGAAAAACACCTAAGGGCCCAAGAAGGAATAGAAATAAATATAGGTGAAAAAGTTGAAAAAGTCTTGGAAGAAGGAGAGACATTCATTGTTAAAACAAACAAGGGAGAATACAAAACAAAAACAGTCATGGTTACATCTGGAGGAAGGAGAAGAAAAATGGGTGTGCCAGGTGAAGAAAAGTTTAATGGAAAGGGTGTTGTTTTTTGTTCGACTTGTGACGCTCCACTTTTTCGTGGAAAAGAAGCCGCTGTAGTTGGTGGGGGAAATTCTGGTATTGAAGCCGTGATTGATTTACTTCCTTATGCCACAAAAATAACCTTGATAAATAACACAGATATCTTAAAAGGTGATCCTCAGACAGTCTCAGAAATTGAAGGAAATGAAAAAGTAGAAATAATTCACAATGCCCAAGTTAAAGAAATAAAAGGAGAGGTTTTGGTTGAGGCTCTAGTATATTTGAATAAAGACGGGGTTGAAGAGATATTAAATCTACAGGGCGTATTTGTGGAAATTGGCTCAGTTCCAAATTCAGAGATGGTCGCTGACTTGGTGGAGCTAAATGATTATAAGGAAATAGTATCTGACCACAGAACATACGAGACTAGTAAAAAAGGAATATACGCCGCTGGGGATGTAACAGATGAAATTTATAAACAAAACAATATTGCAGCAGGCGATGCTATCACGGCAACTCTCTCCGCTTATAACTATCTTTTGAACTTCGATAAAAAAAGCCCAGCTCATGATACGGAATAGAAAGTCTATTATATTCTCTTGAAGGAGCAATGGTATATTAAGTAATATTTGTCAATATTGGCCATTATTGACAAAAGCTCGTAAATATAATATTATATTGAGAGTGAAATATTAATAAATATGATATTACAGGCTTGATTGTCTGTTTATTTTTATTAGAAAAAGCATATGTCTCAAGACAACATGATAAAGTTTGAATGTACTGAATGCAAAAGAGTTAACTATTTTTCAAGAAAAAACAAGAAAACTCTAAAGGAAAGAATGCAATTAAAAAAGTTCTGTAAATTCTGTAACGCTCACACTGATCACAAAGAAACAAAATAATTTATTTTGTTTCTTTTGATTTTATGATATAATATGAGAAGTTATATAATCATAAATCAAGGTTCGAAATGAAAAAAGGATTAATAATAGATAGGGTTATTAGTGATAGAGTGAAAGGATTTTCTTATAAGGAAATCAGCGATAAATATGGTATTTCAAAAAGTACCGCATCTTTGTGGCTGAAAGATGTTAAGCTTAGTAATGATGGTGAAGAAAGAATAAGTTTTTTGAGTGAGTCCGGAAGAAAAAAGGCCGCTAATACAAATAAAGAGAAAGCAAAAAATAGATTTCTTAAAGTAGTTGAAAATTGTAAGACTTTGACTATTAACCCCAGGAAAGAAAACGAAGATTTAAAAATTTATTTAGCACTTCTTTATTGGGGTGAGGGTGCAAAGACAGGAAGGAGAATGATGTTTATAAATTCAGACTCTGAAATGATTAAAACTTTCCTATATCTCTTGAGAAAGTCTTATCCTGTGGATGAAGATAAATTTAGAGCAGTTTTACATCTCCATGATTATCATGATCAAAATAAGATGATAAAATATTGGTCAAGCTTAACTGCTATTTCAAAAGAAAAAATTAGTATTTACAGGAAGAGTAATACGGGAAAACAAAAGAAAGATAATTATCAGGGTTGTATTTCAATAAGATATGGAGATGTGAAAATAATGGATGAAATTTTTATTATTATAGATAGATTTAAAAAAATATATAAATAACATGCGGGTGTCGTATAGTGGTAGTACAGGGCTCTCCAAAAGCTCTAGCGTGGGTTCGATTCCTACCACCCGTGCAAGATAAGATTTGAGTTTATCAGGATTAGCTGAAAGCTCGAATATAAGCGTCAATTTAGGTGTTCCATTAAGTATTTCATCATAGGTTGGTGTCTTCTCAAAGACAAGCCCGAATAAGGCTTGTCTTTTTGTTAGATTATCAATGTTTAACAGTATTTCAGCGGGGTGTTCCATTATTTTTTTGGCTTCTTTCAGAAAGTTTGAAATATCATATTCAGTGATTTCAACTTTATTTCTTTGTGTCTGGGCATTTTTAATATCTACTTCCAATTGTTCAACTTTTTCTTCTAATTTGTTCATAACAATAGCGCTTGTTGCTTTTTCAATTTTTTCAATTATGTTTGCTTGTTCAAGTTTTAGGTCCGACACAATAAGATTAGCTTGTGATGAAAAATGTGCAAGTTCTTTTTGTCTTTCGCGGTATTTATTGATAAATGATAATTCAAGTGCTCTTATTTGTTCAGGGCGGAATTTTATTGATTCAATATATTTTGTGATATTTTCTTCAAATTCTTTTTTGTTTATGCCTATATATTTATGTTTTCGGGCACAATGATATGTCGGAAAGCCATTTCCTGATTTTCCTTTGGGAGAGCTACCTAAAAAAGGTTTTTTGCAATTAGGACATAATATAAATTTGTAAGGAAAAAGAGGATTATTTTTTTGTCTCAGGGTTATTTGTTTATCAGGATAATAATCGTATAAAACCTCATATTTTTCATCTCCCAGGTCTTTTACGAATATCTTGCCCCTATTTGCCTTATTGAACATTTCTATAGCGACTAGTCCTTCATATTTTGCCTTAATTGGCCTGTATTTCGTCCATTTCCTTATTAGTACTCCGCAGTAAGTTGTATTCCGTATATCCCTTTGCATTTTCTTGATAGTTAAGGGATTGTTGCCCAGTATTTTCAAAACATTTTCGTGAGATTTATCCCATTTGTTGTAGCCTTTTGTTCTAAAGCCCATAGCATTAACTTTATTGACTATTTCCTGGTCTGTAAAATTGCCAGACGAACGCATTTCAAAAATTTTAATCCAATATTTAGCTCGTTCAGGATCAGGAATTTGAATACTTTTCTTTTTATTACCAGCATAAGTTCTTTTAATTTTAAATCCGTCCGTGGCTGAACCAATGTGATAGCCGTCAGCTGTTAATTCTATTTGTCGCCCAATGGTTCTAGTTAAAATATTTCTTACTTCTTGATTACTATAATCAGCCATTAAGTTTTCAGCCATACCGCTTGGAGAATAGCGGGACCAGTTATATTCAAAACCGACGTGTTCTAGTGTGTTCTGAGTAGGTTGGATTAATCCTGCGCTGTCAATTAATTCGACACCGTGTTTTGCTAATTCACGTTTTATTTCTCCATATGGAAGTGTACCTCCTCGAGTAAAGCGATCAATGCTTCTGAATATTAGATAATTTACTGCTCCCGGGTGATCTTTAATGTATCGCATTACTTCACCGTCAAAAATAGGTCGGTATTCTTTTCGTCCAGAAAATGGTTCTTTGAACACCTTGTTGTCTGGTAAAATATTTAGATTTTTTTTAATTGCTATATCCCGACATATCTTTTCTTGCGTATCAAGGCTTTCACCCTCTTGGGCTTGTGTAGCAGTGCTAACACGGCAATAGATGATACAGTTTTTTTGCATATTGTTAATTTATTTATTAATCAAAAAGGGCGTAGTTATCCTGCTTTGAACCCAACTACCAAAAGATAATTGAAGCAGGGACTACGCCCTTTTCGGATTGCAATAAATAAAAAATTGCAATAAAAAATCTTTTGGTTAAATTGGGTTCATAGTTATATTAACAGTAGTTTTTAAAAATTTCAAGTTTGTGTTTAATTTAGGTTGGAATTTTTCTTTTCTATCCAAATTTCAAAAAGCACATCAGCCAACTGATCGTGTAGTATGCGAAGTTCGTCAATTTGTTTGTCCGACATATATTGACCCGCTTCTCCTAATTCATTTTTAAAATCTGTAAATGATAACATAATAAAAATTTAAGTGGGGGGGGTGGGGTGGTTCGAATTTAATTTTGAGAATCCGACTTTGAAGTTTTAAGAGCTGTATCCGCGGTTTCTTTTGTAGCTAGCCTATGGTTTTTGAAAGGGTTAGGTCTTTTCTCTCTGTTTGCCCAAGACAATATATGTGCTGGACTTTTGCCATCCTTGTAGGCGAATAAATGACAATCTGGAAATTCGCACTTAGTAACAGATTGAGACGTGCCCTCGCTACATTCAAAACATCTTTTACGGATAATTTTTATTAATGAGCCCTTTCCCATCTTTTTCCCCATTCGGTATGTATAAAAATGACAATCAATTTTAGCACAATTTTTTACTTCCCCTACTTGCTTATCACAACACCAAAGACAGTAGGCACGAATTGATTTTAAAGGAGTTGGTATGTTCTTCATATTTTTAATTAAATTTGTCCAAAATTAAATTACAAACTATTTTAGCCATTGATATTTTTTGTTTCCGTTTTTCTTTTCGTAAAACGTCATAAACATCTTTTGTAATTCCAACTAATTTAGTAATCACAAGTTTTTCTTCATTAGAATAATGCATACATTTTAAATTATATTTTAATAAGGGGGCTCCTCCGGTTCCTCCCTGCCCGAATATCTTCTTCTACTTGCCCTCGAAAGAAACAAATCAATAAAAAAAAGAAATATATTATTCGGTATAGGGGTTTCACCATTTGTCGCCCAAAGAATAGAATTAAGAGATTTAATTATATTTTTTTGGCGGGCGATATATTTTTATGATAGCATTCGGGATTATTTGAATTTAAAAATGACATAAAAATTTGGGACAACACAAAAAAGAATGACCTAATTTTAGGGCATTCTTAGAATGTTAGAATTATGTTTTAATTATTTATTTGCTCTTTGTTTTCTTTTACGAAAGGTTTCTTTGCATTTTGAGCTACAGAACTGATGAGAAATGCCAGCTATGTTTGATAAATTATTTAATGAAGATAAACGTCCGCAGTTGTCGCAAAGATTTTTTGTTCTTGAAGTGACAGATATCGCCTTTTTTTCTTTAGATGACAATTTGTTGTGATTATTTTTTAACCTTAATTCATAGCAAGATCTATTTTCATTTTTTGAGCAGAATAAAGAATTTGTTTTATTATCTAATCTTTTTTTACATTGATGACAAATTGAGTTCACAGGAAAAGTGCTTTTTTGTCTTAGTTCTTTGAGTGTAGGTAATTTTGATTTAGACTTGATATCACGGATAAAAGCAGGATAGTATTTTAAAATAAATCTTTCAAGAAATTTTAGAGCTTCAATTTTTTTATAAGATAGAGAATCGCTATTTGCTATCAGTAAAATAATTTCAAATAATTCATAAACAACTTGAACTGAGCTAGTTTTATTGAGATTGTATTTGGACAGAAATTTTTTCGCGATGTAATTTTTTTCGATGTTATATTTTGGGAGTGCATTTTCTTTATAGTCCTCTTCAAGAGAAGTTGAATCATTTTGTTGAATTAAAGAAAGTCGTCTATCTAATAGAAGATTAATTATTTTTTGATTTGTTATTTCATCTTTAATTGAGCTAGAAAAAACTTTTCTAATGTTATCTTTTGATTTTTCAATAATTTTTTGGTCGATTAAATCCTCATCAATAATAAAATCAACAATGTTTTTATGTTTTTTCCCGAGAACTTCGCTAGTTTTTTTAAGGTATATGCTTCTAGTAGTACTTGAAAAAAAGATATTATAAGCTGTAATTTTAAATATAAAATCTATTATCCATTCGTCTTTTTTGGTAATAATTGATTTTAAGGTATCTGAAATTTCTTTATTAGCCTCAATAAAAATTTTTTCTTTATTTTTGTAAATTTTGCTTGTGTATATTTTTAACTTCATAATCTTTTTTATATTAAATATATTATAACATTATATTGATTTTTAACTATAATCGTGATAGATTATAATTGCGAACAACAAATAGAATATAAGTGAAGAAGCCGAAATATTCGAGCTATTTTGCTTATTTGCGTTCAGAATCGGGCACACCGACCAAACGCAAGTAGGCATCTTCACGGATACACCATTTGTTGTTCGCAGGTCTGGTGTGTCCGTTTTTGTTTCTTAAAATTAATTTCTAAAAATAATTTAAATATCTATGCAAGACATTACAAAACAACAAAAAACTAAACCTTTCCAAGGGAAGGAGTATGCTGTGAATCTTTTAATCGCTAATATTCCAGGAAGTATATTAATTGTTTTTTTGAAGCAGTTCGCTGGAATAATTGGAGCTTTGCCAACGATGATAATAATTTTTGGAGGTGCTTGGCTGGTTGGTAAAATAAGAGCAAGAGAAGGGAAGAGAGCGACAAGTAAAACTATCGTTGTTTGGATTTTGATAAATATAATCTTTGTTCTAATCGTTCCAGTGTTGCTTTTGGAACTATTATAAAATATTAAATTATGAAAAAGGTAGTTGATATTATTGGATATATATTTTTATCGTTAGCTTTTGTATTTTCAATAATTCATTTTTTTGTTATCAAGTCTGACGGTGTTATAACTACTGATTTGTGGGGCTTAGTGATTCCCGAACCACCTGTATGGACTTCCTATATTCCGGGAGCTGGTTATTTTGGAGATTTTTTTGAAATGCTTTCTTTGCACGGTATAATTGGTACAACAGTCTTTTTATTTTTAGGAGGAATAGGATATTTTCTTGTAAATTTTAAAGAAAAAAAGTCGAGTGAAATTCCATCTATTGAATTGCAAAAGAAGATTATAGATATGCAAGAAAAAGAAAAATTCAAAAGGAGTCTAACCGGGCAAATGGAATATTCAAAAAATGGTAATCCAATTATTTTTGGCGTAGAACTTGAAAAAGAAAATTTCCCCGAATTGTATAAATGGGCCCAAATAAATCCAAGTAGATTAATTGATCAGGTTAGGAATGTTGCTAATAAATGGCACGACGGAAATTACACCTCGGCTATTATCGCCTTGGAAGTTGATTTAAGTCACCAATAAATATATGTCAAATAAACTTCAAACAACAATTATAATTGCATTTGCAGTTATTTCTTTCTCAATTTTTTATTCTTTAGTCATAAACCCGCTTCAAAGAGAAAAAAAATTGAACGATTGCCTCAGTAAAACTTATGACAACGGGCAGAATTTTAAACTTCAATGGGGATGGGCAGATATGTGTGTAAAACAGTATAAATAAATCAGTTAAATTGACTTTTGCTGTAAAAAGTGGGAATATTAACCTATATTCCGTAATTCTTGAGAGCAATTTTAAAATACTCCAGCTTTACTGTTGGAGTATTTTTTGTAAAGAATAGGACCTAAACTATGTTTAGAATTAAGAATAATTTGTATAAAACAAAATATTACTGGCTAGCAAAAAAATGGTTTGAAAATAAGCCAGTTTTCTTATTTTGGAAAGCAAAGTTTAAAAGACATCGATATTTTAATACAGGTAAAGACGGCTTACGTTTTCTCTGGCCAACACTACCATCCTTTATTAAAACTATTACATATTTAGCTATTGTGGTGTATATTTTAGAATTATTTAATAAGGTATATCCTGTAAAAATATCGTTTGATGATAATGCAGTAGATACACTATTGGCTGCAATTGCGAGTATTACTGGTGTTTTTCTCGGTTTGTATTTTGCTGCTATTTCGAGCATAGCGAGTAATTTGTTGGTTAGGGCCACCCAAGATATTCGTCATTTTTTTCTTTCTTCGCCACGCGGACAACAATATGTAAAAACAATAGCGTCGACTGGGGTTATAACAATCTTTCTAATTATTACCAAAGCATTCGGACACACATTACACCCGTTTAGTTTGATTTTTGTTGCTATTCTTACTATGTATACAATTTTAAGATTTTGGAGTGTAGGATCAGATGTTTTTAACTCTCTTGAACCAAAGGATTCTTTCCCGTGGATAACGAAAGATATCGCAGACTCTATAAGGAACGTTACACCCCCTGGGTTCCAATGGAGGATTCCAGCCATACAAAACCATCATACTCGTTTAGTTGAATATGATTTAGATTTGTTAATGAATCTCATTAATTTCGGTATTGAAGAAATAAAGTTGTCTGATGAGCAATTATTGATTGCTGTTAAACATTTAGCAGGGCTTTTGTCTTATTATTCAGTGTATAAGAATAAAATCCCGACAAATAGTTATTGGTTTAAAGATGAATTTAAATTTGAAAATTGGATGTTGGCGGATCGTATAAAAATTTCATTGGCTATGCATACGGGAACAACAATTATGCCCAAGACAGTTAAAAATTACATTTGGTTTGAAGAAAAGATAATTGATTCTTGCTCGGTAATTATTAAACATTTTATTAAAAATGATAGCGTAGAATCGGCTGCACGAACAATTGATATTCTTGTAAACGTTGCTGAAATTTATGGTAAAAATTTTGATGAACAAGCTAATAAATTGATTATAAATGAGTTAGATAAATTTACAGATTTAATCCCAGAATCAAAAAACATACCAGAGTTTAATAAGGAAAAATTAGCATTTATTGATTCACGAAACAGATTGGTAACCTCTTCATTGCTCGGTTTATATAAATATCTCAATGAGTCTAAGGTGGAAACTTTAGAGAAAGCTTTTTTGGAAATTGATTGGATAAATAGCAAGGAAAGTGTATATTCATCGGGTTTACCGCACTCGGTTTTATTTTTACTTGAATCATTGTCCATCGAGTTGAAAAATGAAAAATTGGTAGAAGGGAAAAAAATTTCTCCCGAATGGTATATTAAAACATTATGTTTTCAGAAGTATTTATTTTCCTTGCAAACTTATTTTATTTTCGCTAAATCTTTCCACGAAAGTTATTTTCAAACAAGGTATAATAAATTTCTTTTAGAAAAAAAATTGTCATCGCTTGCTCAGCTTATCATTGGTTGGAATGAGTTTACAAACAAATACAGAAATATGGTAGCTATTTTAAAGATACACGTTGAAGAGTGTAATAAATTTCATCAAGTTAAGGATTTACCTTGGCCACAATTTGATTTTGAAGATGAGGAGAAAATTGTGTTAGATAGAGAAAAGGAGGTTACGGACAAGATGATAAGTTTGTTGCCTAGTCTGCAAGGGGCAGAAGTGGGAGATAGTTTACCGGATTATTTTGGTCAAGCGTTAACATTGGGAGTTCAAGCCTGTTATGACGCTTGTGAAAATAATGATCAAGAAAGATTGAAAAATATTTTTCCTTCAGTATTTAATGCTTCTTTGGCCGCCTATGATCTTACTCGTCAAAAAGTTCAAAGTTGGAGTCAAGAGCAAAGTAAAATTATTTACTCAACAGAACCTCTAATAAATCTTTTTGAAGTAAGCGGTTATGCAAAGTTATATTCTGAGTTATATCAAAATGCAGAATTGTGGAATATAGCACAAGGATTGTGGAATATTTATTTAGATGCCGGTGATGCAAAACAAATGATTCAGTTTATTGCATCTTTATCAGGTTATAGAGATTCTTTATTTGTATTGATGCCACAAGATGATTTGAGAGCGGGGTGGCAAATGATTTTTGGTAGAAAAATGGAAGAGAGTGAAGGTCAATTTCCAGGTAATTGGGGTCAAGTCTTGTATCTTAACATTTTCAATGTTAAAATTAATGCATCGTAATATTATTTTGTATATAAAAATCCATGGCAAGAGCATTAAGAATTGAATACCCGGGGGCACTTCACCATGTAACATCCCGAGGTAATGGGCGACAGAAAACTTTCTTAAACGAGGCAGATTTTATGCAGTTTCTTTTGATACTTAAAGATGTGTCAATAAGATTTAATTGGGTAATTTATTCATATTGCCTAATGTCTAATCACTATCACTTGCTGATAGAAACACCAGAAGCAAATTTAGCCAAGGGTATGCGCCAGCTAAACGGTGTCTATACGCAAAAATTCAATTATTTTCATAAGAGAGTGGGGCACCTATTTCAAGGCAGATATAAATCCATTCTAGTAGAAAAAGAAAACTATTTAGGAGAATTAATCAGATACATAATTTTAAATCCTGTTAGAGC